>NZ_RZOF01000027.1:0-32889 GCF_003998955.1 Mesorhizobium sp. M4B.F.Ca.ET.017.02.2.1
AGTGGGGGAGATGTCCGGCAGGACAGAGGGGGACGCCGTAGGGCGCAAACCTTCGCGATTGGCTCTCGCAGCAGCCTTCGCATCCCTCCCCACTTCCGCCTTCGCCCATGCCTCAGATCGCGGCCATGTCCTCCTCCTTCCCACCGGCTATTACGTCGCCGGAGGCGCGCTCGCGGTCGCCGTCAGCTTCCTTGTCCTGGCCCTGCTGCCGCCCGCAGCCCTCGATCGCTTGTGGCGCCGGCGCCTGCCGCTCTTTGCCCTCGGTGACGCCTCGCACGATCGTCAGCGTGATATCTTTTGCCGGCTTCGTAATCCTCCTTGCCGCCGGCCTGTTCGGCAGCCGCGATCCGCTGTCCAACCCGCTGCCGCTCGTCATATGGACGCTGCTCTGGGTGGGCTTGGCCTTGTTGCAGGGCGCGCTCGGCGATCTCTGGTCGTGGCTGAACCCCTGGTACGGACCGTGGCGGGTCGTCAGCCGCCTGATCGGACGCGGCGGTGAACAGGACGGACGCTTGCCCGCATGGCTAGCCTGCTGGCCGGCCGTCGGGCTGTTCTTCGCCTTCGCCTGGTTCGAGTTGATCGACCCGGCGCCCGACGACCCGGCCCGGCTGGCATACGCCGCCGGCCTCTACTGGCTGCTGAATTTCATCCTGATGCTCGTCTTCGGCCATCGCGAATGGAGCCGGCGCGGCGAGTTCCTGAGCGTGTTCTTCGCCATGGTCGCGCGCTTTGCTGTTGTGGAGCGCGATGCGAAGTGCCGCCTCAGTCTCTGCTGGCCGGGCGCCAAACTGCTCTCCGCCGAGCCGTTGCCGACAGCCGGCATCGCCTTCCTGCTGCTTGCGCTGTCCTCGGTCTCCTTCGACGGCCTGTCGAAAACCTTCTTCTGGCTCGGCCTGTTCGGCGTCAATCCGCTGGAGTTTCCCGGGCGCACCGCGCTGATCGGCATCGGCAGCTTCGGCCTTGTCCTGACCCTCGTCCTGCTGGCAGCGGTGTTCGCGCTTGCCGTCCATGTCGGCCAGCGCCTCGCCGGCGACCGGCATTCATTCGCGCAAGCCGCCGGCTTGCTGGTCTGGTCTATCGTGCCGATCGCGCTCGCCTACCATTTCGCCCACTACCTGACGGCGCTGCTCGTCGACTGCCAATATGCGCTGGCCGCCCTGTCCGATCCGTTCGCGCTCGGCTGGAACCTGTTCGGCACCGCCGACATGGAAGTCGAAGCCGGCGTGGTCGCCGGCGCCGACTCGGCCTGGTGGCTGTGGAATCTCCAGGCCGGCGTCATCATCCTTGGCCATATGCTGGCCGTCCTCGTCGCCCACGGTCTGGCCTGGCGGCTGCATCCGGCCGCGGCGCGCGCGGCGCTCAGCCAGCTGCCGCTCACCGTGCTGATGATCGCCTATACCGTCTTTGGCCTTTGGCTGCTTGCCACGCCGACCGCCGGGTGAAAAAGGCGGCCTCATTGCCTGTCGGGAAGTACGCTTGCCACGTCGAGGCTTTGGTGATTTAGTTTGTACACATGCAATTTTTGCCTCGTTACAGCCATTGGTCAAAACTCAAAAAACAGGGGAACTGCCGTGTCTGACAAGAATGGGTTTTTCGATCTTTCCAAGACCACTCTTTCGCGCCGCACCGCGCTGAAGGGCCTCGCCGCCGGCGCCGGCCTTGCCGTCGCGCCGGGCTTCGTCCGCTACAGCCAGGCGCAGAGCTCGGCGCCGGTCAAGATCGGCTTCCAGTCGCACCGCACCGGCATCGGCGCCGCCTATGGCCGCTGGTACGAGAAGACGAGCGCCGCAGCGGTCAAGGCCATCAACGATGCCGGCGGCATCAATGGCCGCCAGGTTGAGCTGGTCATCGAGGATGACGGCACCGATCCCGCCCGTGGCGCCGAGGTTGTCGGCAAGTTCGCAACCCAGCACAAGACCGACATCGTCTTCGGCACCTTGTTCTCGCATGTCGTCATCGGCTCGGCACCCGCCGCCGGCGAGAACAAGATCCCCTATTTCGTCGTCAGCGAAGGTCACCACGTCGCCTCGACCAAGCTCAACCGCTACGTCTTCCAGCCCGGCATCACCGACGTGAAGAGCCAGATCCAGTCGATGGCGCCGTGGATCGCGGCTAATGCCGGCAAGAAGGTGACGCAGATCTTTCCCGACTTCGCCTTCGGCTACGACCATCGCGACTACCTGCCGCCGGCACTGAAGGCACAGGGCGCCGACGTCATCGCCCAGATCGCCATCCCGCCGACGGAGTCGTCCTTCACCAAATACTTCCCGCAGATCCCGGCCGAGACCGAGGTGATCTATCACGTCATGGTCGGCCCGGCCGTGCTCACCTTCGTCAAGGAGCTCGGCGAATTCTACGGCTCGTCGCGGCCGCAGCTCTTCGGCTTCATGGATTCGCTCGAGGCGACCGACATCAACAGCCCCGGCCTCGAGTTCCTCGACGGCAGCCATTTCTGGGAAGGCTCGCCGCGCTATGCGCAGGCGGACGATTCCGCCGCCCAGAAGGCCTATCGCGCCGCTGTCGGCATCGACGACAATGGCGCCGCCGTCGGCGATGCCAAGGACGTCTCCACCGCCTCGCACATGTTCGGCTGCTGGGAAACGCTCTATGTCGTCAAGAAGGCGATGGAGGATGCCGGCTACAAGGGGCCCGAGGATCGCGCCAAGCTGGTCGAGGCGACCGAGGCGCTGAAGGAGTTCGCCGAAGGGCCGGAGCATCCGCAGGGTCCGAAGACCTTCAACGGCAAGATCCACCAGTGCTTCGGTATCCAGAACATCTCCAAGGTCGAGGGCGGCAAGCTCAAGGTGGTGCACAAGACGAAGATCGAGGACGGCCTCTACGAGGCCGAGGGGGATTACACGACGCAGGCGCTGTGACTTTGCGCCGACAAGCGTGAGCGCCAAGCCACCCCTCTCTGTCCTGCCGGACATCTCCCCCTCAAGGGGGGAGATCAGCAGCTCATGCGAAGGCGGCACTCTGTCGACCTTTGCGATTGGCGAAAGCGATAGGGAGAGCCAATCTCCCCCCTTGAGGGGGGTGAGGAGCGGTCCGCGAAGCGGGCGGGAAGCCAATTGCTTGGCTTTCCGAGCGACGAACGCCCGGAGCGATAGCGCAGGGCCGGGCCCGGCAGGGCAGAGAGGGGTGCGCTTGGCACCTGCCTGCGTGTAGCATGCATTTCGGACCCCATCTCCTCCTTGCGGCCCTCGAAGGCCTCGTCACTTCCGCCGTGCTGGCGCTGACGGCGCTTGGCCTGTCGCTGGTGTTCGGCGTCATGCGCGTCGTCAATGTCGCCCATGGCGAGTTCTTCATGCTGGGCGCGGTGCTGGCCTGGGCGATCTCGACCGCGATATCGGGCCATCCTGCACTCGGCTTCGCCGCCGCGCTGGTCATCGCGCCGCTCATCGTCGGCGCGGTTGCGCTGGTCGCCGAGCGGCTGGTGCTGCGCCGGCTCAATTACAATCCGGAAGCCACCATCGTCGCCACGATCGGTATGCTCTACATCATCCAGCAGCTGGCGCTGACCTTCTACGGCCCGGAGGCGCGCCCTGTCGAGCCGCCCTTCAGCTACCGCATCCTGCTGCCCTGGTTCGGCTATTCCGGCTACAAGCTGTCGGTGGTCGCGGCCTCCGCGCTGCTGCTCGTCGCCACCTGGCTGGTGCTGACACGGACCAAGGTTGGGCTGCTGATGCGCGCCACCCAGTATGACAGCGAGACCGCGCAAGCCTTCGGCATTCCGGTCGACCGCGTCTATGGCGGCGTCTTCGCCCTCGGCGCCATGCTGGCGGCAATAGCCGCGGTGCTGATCGTGCCGATCAGCCAGGCGCATTATCTGATGGGTCAGGACCCGCTGCTTTTGTCCTTCATCGTCGTCATCATCGGCGGCCTCGGCTCATTGCGCGGCACCCTCGTCGCCGCAGTGCTGATCGGCCTGTCGGACGGCATCATCTCGATGTTCTTCTCGCCAACTCTGGCCAAGATCATCGCCACACTTGTCGTTGCCATGGTGCTGGTGTTCCGGCCGCAAGGCCTGTTCGGGGCGGCCTCGCGATGACGGAAGCTTCGCCGGCAAAGGCCTATTTGCTGCATCTCGGCGTCATCGCCCTGCTCTTCGCGCTGAGCTTCGTGCTGCCGGATTATCATCACGGCCTCATCGCCCGCATCATGGTGCTGGCGGTGTTCGCCATGGGCTACAATCTGCTGTTCGGCTATGTCGGCCTGCTCAGCCTCGGCCATGCCATGTTCTTCGCCGCCGGCCTCTATGGTGCGGGCTTAAGCGTCTATCATCTCGGCTGGAGCGTGCCGGCCGCCTTCCTCGCCGGCATCGCCTGCGGCGCGCTGCTGGCCCTGCTCATCGGTTTGCTGGCGCTGCGCACTTCCGGTGTGGCGTTCATGATCGTCACCATGATGTTCGCGCAGGTGTTTTCGCTGCTCATGCTCTATTTCGCCGTCTGGACCGGCGGCGACCAGGGTCTGGTCGTTCAGCAAGCGGCGCGGGTGCTGACCCTGGGCGGCACGACGCTCGACCTCACCAACCCGACCGTGCGCTACATGAGCGCGCTCTCGCTGTTCTCCATCGTCCTGCTGGCGACGCTTGCCGTCGTCCGCTCCCGCTATGGCCGCGTGCTGGTCGCCGTCCGCGAGAACGAGGAGCGGACGAAGATGCTCGGCTACGACACCTTCTCCAACAAGCTGGCCGCCGTCGTCGTCTCCGGCACCATCTGCGCGGCCTCCGGCGCGGCCTACGCGCTTTTGTTCGGCTATGTCGGCTCGAGCTTCGCCTCGGTGCAATATTCGATCCTGCCGCTGCTCTGGGTGCTGCTCGGCGGCGCCGCCACTGCGCTCGGCCCCCTCATCGGCACGCTGTTCATGTACTATGTCATCGACATCACCAGCGGCTTCACCTCCGCCTATCTGCTGATCGTCGGCGTCGCGCTCATCCTTCTGGTGCTGTTCTTCCCCAAGGGGATCATGGGCAGCATCCGCCAGCGCTGGCTCGGGTGGCTGCCATGATGCCGCTTTTGACCACCAGGGGCCTGTCCCGCAATTTCGGCGGCCTGCGCGCCGTCGACAATGTCGACTTCGCCCTGATGCCGGGCGAAATCCGCGCCGTCATCGGCCCCAACGGCGCCGGCAAGACCACCTTCGTCAGCCTGGTCAGCGGACGTATCCCTCCTTCGTCCGGGATGATCGTCTTCGACGGCGCCGACATCACCGGCCTGCCGGCCTACAGACGGGTTCGCCTTGGCGTCGCCTACACCTTCCAGATCACCAGCGTCTTCGCCAATCTTTCCGCCTACGACAATGTCGCGCTGCCGGTGCAGCGCACGCTGACCGACGGCCGCTCCAAGGGCGCGGTCAAGGCCGGCGTCATGGCCGCGCTCGAGCGAACCGGGCTTGCCGATCGCGCCCATATGCCGGCGGGCCAGCTCTCCTATGGCCACCAGCGGCTGCTCGAAGTGGCGATGGGCCTGGCGCTCAAGCCGCGCCTCCTGATCCTCGACGAGCCGACGCAAGGCCTGGCTGACAGCGAGATCGACAATTTCATCGAGCTGGTGCGCGAGATCGCCAAAAGCGCCACCGTGCTCCTGATCGAGCACAATATGCCGGTCGTCATGCAACTCGCCGACCGCATCACAGTCTTCAATGCCGGCCGCATCCTCGCCGAAGGCACGCCGGAGCAGGTGCGCGAGAACCGCCAGGTGCAGGACGCCTATCTCGGGGCCGGCCATGACTGAGGCGGGGTCCAAGGCGCTGGCCATCTCCGGGCTCGACTGCTTCTACGGCGAGGTCCAGGTCCTCTACGGGCTCGACCTCGTGCTCGAGAAGGGCGAGGTGCTTTGCCTGTTCGGCCGCAATGGCGCCGGCAAGACGACGACGCTGAAGGCGATCATGGGCCTGGTTCCGGCGGCCGCCGGTTCGATCAGGCTGGACGGCACGGAGCTGACCGGCCTGGCGGCGCACGACGTGCCGAAAGCCGGCGTCGCCTATGTGCCGCAGGGCAGGCGATTGTTCGCCGAGATGACGGTGGCGGAAAACATCGAGATCGGCCTGATGGCGCGCGGCAGGGGCAAGGCCGTGCGGGAAAATGTCCTCGACCTTTTTCCATTGCTGCGCCAGCGCCTCAGGCAGCGCTCCGGCACGCTGTCCGGCGGCGAGCAGCAGATGCTGGCCATGGCGCGCGCGCTCTGCCTCGAACCGCAGGTGCTGCTGCTCGACGAGCCGACCGAAGGGCTGATGCCGTCGATGATCGCCAAGATCCGCGAGACGGTGGCCAAGCTGCGCGAGCGCGGCGTCTCCACCATTTTGGTCGAGCAGCGCGTCGATGCGGTTCTTTCGGTCGCCGACCGCGTCTGCTTCATCGAGAACGGCCGCAACCGCGAGACGGTCGATGTCGAGCAATTGCGCGCCGATCCGTCGGCGGTGCGGCGCTATGTGGGGGTGGGTTGAGGCGGGCGGCGCTTCAAGCCCTAAGCGTCCAGCGCGCCGATTGCTTTCGCGCGTGCAAATGCCAGGCCGGCAATTGCGAGATCGCCGACCGCCATGCCACGAAAAACGAATGCTGTTCGCTCACGCGCGCCTTGGCGACCCGGCACGTCGCCACTGACCAAACCCGTCAAGTCGCCGGCAACGAGTTCGGGCCTCACCATCGGCTTGCTCATCTGCGCCTCTTGCGCCAGATCGTCTATGACGATGCGATCGAAGATGGCCATGCTTTCAGGCACCCAGGGCAGGGCCAGATCGGTCATGGTGGCGAAGGCTCCGGTCTGCAGCCATCGCGCATCCAGAAACGGAGCGGGCTCGGGTATCAATGTGACTGTCGTCACCACGATGTCGGCGGATTCGACCGCCGCCTTGGCAGTATCGCTCGCTACCGCGGTCAGACCACGCGCCTCGGCCATCCGACACAGTGCTTCACCACTGGCTTTGCTGCGAGCAAAGGCTCGGATCTCCTGCAGCGGAAAAAGATCGGCCAGAACTTCGAGATGAGCACGCGCCTGCACGCCGCATCCGATGAACGCGACGCACGCCGAGTCGGCGCGGGCCAGACGCCTGGCCGCTACCGCGCTCAGCCCAGCCGTGCGCTTCGAAGTCACCCAATTGCCGTCGACCAAGGCAAGCGGCAGTCCTGTCTCAGCGTCGAGAAGGGTGACCAGCGAGTTCAGCGTTGCAAGTCCCCGCTCGGAGTTGCGGGGATTGACCACCAGCGACTTGGTGGCCAGTACCCGGGGTTCGGTCGCGACGGCGAGAGTAGCCATGATGTAGCGGTCGTCGCCCGGCAGTACCACCGCCTTCGGCGCACACCATACTTCGCCTCGCCTCTGACCGATGATCTGCCGCTCGATTTCGTCGACCACGTCGGACGTGGAAATCGCCAAGCTGTCCAGGAATTCGGCTGACAGATAGGGCAGGCTCTCGGCTTTGATGGTCATCGTCGCCCCAAGAATAGCTTGCGTTCGATAAGCATTCCTCAGGTTCAATCGAACCTATCCCGCACCTCGCTTGGCTAATAGCAGAAATTGCTGACCGCGCATACGCAAGCGCTATCGGCCGCCAGCGACCCCCATGCCGGTGGCCGCCGAACTCAACCGAAGAACAGAAATCCCGCGATCAGAAACGTCGGGATCAGCACCGTTCCCGACCACGCCATATAGCCGAAGAAGCCCGGCATCTTCACGCCGCGATGCCTGGCAATCGCATAGACCATGAAGTTCGGCGCATTGCCGATATAGGTGTTGGCGCCCATGAACACCGCGCCTGCCGAGATCGCCGCAAGCGTGGTTGCGAATTCGCCCATCAGGCGCTGTGGATCGCCGCCGGCAAGCTCGAAGAACACCAGGTAGGTCGGCGCATTGTCGAGAAAGGACGACAGCGCTCCGGTCAGCCAGAAATAGGCGAGGTCGTTGGGCTGGCCGGAATCGGAGGTGACAAGCGCGACCAGCGGCGCCAGCGCGCCATCATGGCCGGCTCTCAGGATGGCGATCACCGGCACGATTGCGATGAAGATGCCGGCAAACAGTTTCGCCACCTCGGCGATCGGCCCCCAGGTGAAGCCGTTCGCCTCGCGATGGCTCTTGCGCGAGACGGCGAGCGAGGCGAACGCCAGCGCCAGGATGACGGCGTCGCGCGCCAGGTTCTGCAGCTCGAGCCCGACGCCGAAGATGGAAAAACTGACGCCCGGCTTCCAGGTTGCGGAGAGCAGGATCGCGCCGATGACGCCGGCCAGCAGCGGCAGGTTGGCGACGCCGCGCAGGCGCACGGTCTTGTCCGGCGTCGGATCCTTGATCTTCGGCATACCGGCCTCGCGTCGGTGCAGCATCGTGTCGATCGCCAGGAAGACCAGGAGTACCAGGCTGCCGGTGAACAGCGTCTCGCGCCAGAGATTGGCGGTCGTCCAGAAGAAGTCGACGCCGCGCAGGAAGCCGACGAACAGCGGCGGGTCGCCGAGCGGCGTCAGCGAGCCGCCGATGTTGGAAACCAGGAAGATGAAGAAGATCACGACATGCGCGTTGAACGGCCGGTTGTCATTGGCGCGCAGGATCGGCCGGATCAGGATCATCGAGGCGCCGGTCGTGCCGATCACCGAGGCAAGCAGCGCGCCGGCAAGCAGAAGCCCGGCGTTGAGCAGGGGCGTGCCGTGGATGTTACCGGCAAGCAGGATGCCGCCCGAAATCGTGTAGAGCGCGAACAAAAGGATGATGAACGACATGTATTCGGTGAGCAGCGTGTGCAGCACCGCTTCCATGGCCGAAGGGATGCCGAAGGCGATCGCCAGCGGCATCACCACCAGTGCCGCCCAGCCGGCCGCGATCTTGCCGTAGTGATGCTCCCAGACATGGTGGAAGAGCAGGGGACCGGTGGCGATCGACAGCAGCAGGCCGGCAAATGGCAGCACCCACCAGAGCGACATCGCCGCGCCGGGCAGTTCGTGGTCCGCCGCTGCGAAGGCGAATTGGGGAAACAGAAGGGCAGCCAGGGCGGGTAGGCCTGCCGCCAGTGTCCTCGCCAATTGTTTGAAGCCCCCTCGACGCCCCACAGTCCGGTCAGTCCGACAAGTGGTCTTCGAGCACCACGCCGGCCTCGCGCATTCGCGTCAGCATCGCATTGACCGAGCCGTTGAGGTCGATGCCGCGGCAGGCGTCTAGCCGCACAGTTGTCTTGAAGCCCTGCTTCACGGCGTCCAGCGCCGAAAAGGCGACGCAGAAGTCGGTCGCCAGCCCGACCAGCGTCACCGTGTCGACGCCGCGTTCGCGCAGATAGCCGGCCAGGCCGGTCTGGGTGGTGTGATCGTTCTCGAAGAAGGCCGAGTAGCTGTCGATCGCCGGGCGGAACCCCTTGCGGATCACCAGCTCCGCCTTGGTCCAGGCAAGCCCGGAATGAAAGTCCGAGCCGAGGCTACCCTGGATGCAATGGTCGGGCCACAGCGTCTGCGGCCCGTAGGGCATCTCGATGGTCTCGAAGGGCTGCTTGCCGGGATGGCTGGAGGCGAAGCTCGAATGGCCGGCGGGGTGCCAGTCCTGCGTCAGCACGACGTGGTCGGTTCGCCGGATCAGGTCGTTGACCAGCGGCACGATCTCGTCGCCGCCGGCCACCGCCAGCGCGCCGCCCGGGCAGAAGTCGTTCTGCAGGTCGATGACAACAAGCGCTTCGTCGGCCATGGGGCCTCCTTCTCGTCTCGGCGTAGGCTTTGATAGAATGCCGCTGTCGCGACCGGACGCAGAAACTCGACCAGATGGCGGGCGGCGTCAACCTCCAGCGGCATAACAATCGCGTGGAGACCGTCAGCCTGTGCGGCGACAGGAAACTCCGGCTTTGACAATTCCTGCCGACTTGATATCATTTGCATACGAATGAATTTTGGCCGGTGGGACGCCGGCAGGTTCCCTCGCAAGGGCCCCTTTCTGGGAAGGCAAAGCGTGATCCGTTACGCGAAACCCACCACGGTCGACGAGGCGCTCGCCTTGCTTGGCGAGGATCGCTGGCGAATCCTGGCCGGCGGCACGGACTTTTACCCGGCGCAAGGCAACAAGCCGTTTCGCGACAACATCCTCGACATCAACGCCCTGACAGCGCTGCGAGGAATCGCGGAAAGCGAGGCGCATTGGCGGATCGGCGCGCGCACCACCTGGACCGATCTCGTCCGTCATCCGCTTCCGGCGGCCTTCGATGCGCTGAAGGCGGCGGCGCGGGATGTCGGCTCCGTGCAGATCCAGAATGTCGCCTCCATCGCCGGCAATCTCTGCAACGCTTCGCCCGCCGCCGATGGCGTGCCGGCGCTGCTGGTGCTCGACGCCGATGTCGAGTTGCGGTCGGCGAAGGCGACGCGGCATCTGCCGCTCGGCGCGTTCATTCTCGGCAATCGCCGCACCGCCCTGGCATCGGGCGAGATGGTCACCGCCATTCGCATCCCGAAACCGGCGGCTGCCGGCACATCTGCCTTCGTCAAGCTCGGCGCCCGACGCTATCTGGTCATCTCCATCGCCATGGCGGCGGCGCGCCTTGTCATCGACGATGGCGCCGTCGCTGAAGCGGCCATCGCCGTCGGCGCCTGCTCAGCGGTCGCCAGGCGGCTCGCGGGCGTCGAGGCGGCCTTGCTCGGCCTGCCGGCCGACGAAGCCCTTGCCGGCGCGGTGCTCGCCGCGCCGATCGACGAACTGTCGCCGATCGGCGATGTGCGCGGCAGCGCCGAATACCGGCTCGATGCGGCGCGCGAGATCGTCGTCCGCGCGGTCGCCGGCGCCATAGGCCACGCTGCTGGCGACAAGGTGGCCGCATGAGCCAGGTTCAGCCTCTTGTGAGCGTAGACCAGTCCGGCACGGGCATGGACCGCGCCGACATCGCCTTCGAGGTCAATGGCGCCGCCGTCAGCGTCTCCGTGCCGCCGGTCCGCCGCCTTTCCCAGGTGCTGCGCGACGAATTGGGGCTGACCGGCACCAAGGTCGGCTGCGATGCCGGCGATTGCGGCGCCTGCACCGTGCTGGTCGACGGCAACCCGGTCTGCGCCTGCCTGGTGCCGGCGGCCTCCGTGTCGGGCGCGACCGTGACCACGGTCGAGGGTCTTGCCAATGGCCGGCTGTCGGCGCTGCAGGCTTCCTTCCTCGAGCACGGCGCGGCGCAATGCGGCATCTGTACGCCGGGCCTGCTGGTGGCGGCGACCGCGCTTCTCGAACGCAATCCGCAGCCCAGCGAGGCCGAGACCCAGGACGCGCTGGGCGGCGTGCTCTGCCGCTGCACCGGTTATCGGAAGATCGTGGCGGCGGTGATGGATGCCTGGCGCCACGTCGATGGGCTTGACCATCGCATGCCCGAGACGGGTCGCGCCGTCGGCGCCTCGCCGATCCGCCTCGATGGCGTGCCGAAGGTCACCGGCGATGAGAAATTCGGCGGCGACTCCTTTCCGGCCGATGCGCTCGCCGTGCTGGTGGTCCGCTCGCCGCACTATCATGCCCGCTTCGCCTTCGGCGACATCGGGGCCTGGGCGGACGCCCGTCCCGGCATCGCCGGCGTCTTCACCGCCGCCGACATTGCGGGCCACAACTGCTTCGGCGTCATCGGTCCCTTTGCCGACCAGCCGGCGCTCGCGGAAGGCGTCGCGCGCTTTCGCGGCGAGGCGGTTGCGCTGGTGGCGGGCGAGCGCGAGACGATCCTCGATCTCGATCTGACGGATTTTCCGGTTTCATGGACCGAGCTGCCGCATGTCCTGCAGCCCTCGGATGCGAAAGCCGATGGTGCGGCGCTGCTGCACCAGCACCGTCCGGCGAACCTGCTCACCTCCGGCTTCGTCGAACGCGGCGATCCTGACGCAGCGCTTGCCGGCGCCGCCGTCACCGCGTCCGGCGCCGTCGAAACCTCCTATGTCGAGCACGCCTATATCGAGCCGGAAGCCGGCTATGCTTACATGGACGGCGACACGCTCGTCGTCGTCGCCTGCACCCAGGCGCCCTATATGGACCGTGACGACACGGCGAAGGTGCTCGGTCTTCCCGTCGACAAGGTGCGCATCGTGCCGACCGCCACCGGCGGCGGCTTCGGCTCCAAGCTCGACGTCTCGCTGCAGCCGCTGATCGGCCTGGTGGCGATGAAGACCGGCCGGCCGGCGGCCCTCGCCTTCACCCGCAACGAATCGATGATCTCGACCACCAAGCGCCATCCCGCCGAGATGCAAGCGACCGTCGGCGCCGATGCCGAAGGCCGCGTCACCGGCATGGTCTTTTCCGGCGATTTCAACACCGGCGCCTATGCCAGCTGGGGGCCGACGGTCGCCAATCGCGTTCCGGTGCATGCCTCCGGCCCCTATTTGACGCCGAACTACCGTGCCGAGGGTCGCGCCATCCACACCAACGGCCCGATCTCCGGTGCTTTCCGTGGCTTCGGCGTGCCGCAGGCGACGATCATGCAGGAGACGCTCTACGACGAGCTGGCCGGCAAGCTTGGGCTGGATCGCCTCGATTTCCGCTTGAAAAACTGCCTTCGTAACGGATCCGAAACGGTAACCGGGCAGCGCCTGGAATCGGGCGTCGGCATCGGCGAATGCCTGGAATCGCTTCGCCCGCATTGGGCCCGCGCGCTGGCCGAGGCCGAAGCGTTCAACGCCGCCAGCGAGGACAGAAAGCGCGGCGTTGGCGTCGCCTCCTGCTGGTATGGCTGCGGCAACACCTCGCTGCCCAACCCTTCGACCATCAAGGTCGGCATCTCGGCCGCGGGCGAGGTCGTGCTGCATCAGGGCGCCGTCGACATCGGCCAGGGATCGAACACCGTCATCACCCAGATCTGCGCCGATGCGCTCGGCCTGCCGCTGGACAAATTCCAACTGAAGAGCGCCGATACCGCGATCACGCCGGATGCCGGCAAGACGTCCGCCTCGCGCCAGACTTTCGTCACCGGCAAGGCGGCCGAGAAGGCCGGCAGGGGATTGCGCGAGAAGATCCTGCGCTTCGCCAATGTCTCTGACCGTGCGACCCTCGTGCTCGACGGCTTCAGCATCTTCATCCGCGAGGGCGACGCGGCACGGCGCATCGATCTGTCTGAGCTGAAGGCTGACGCCGCCGGCCTGGTCTTCGTGGCGCAAGAAACCTACGATCCGCCGACGCTGCCGCTGGACGCCAAGGGCCAGGGCAAGCCTTACGCCGTCTACGGCTACGGCGCGCAGATCGCCGAGCTCGAGGTCGATCTCAAGCTCGGCACCGTGAAGCTGATCAGGATCACCGCCGCGCACGATGTCGGCAAGGCGATCAACCCTGTGCTGGTCGAAGGCCAGATCGAGGGCGGCATCGCGCAAGGCATCGGCATGGCGCTGATGGAGGAATACATCCCCGGCCGCACCGAGAACCTGCACGACTATCTGATCCCGACCATCGGCGACGTGCCGCCGGTCGAGCACATATTGGTCGAGGTTCCGGACCCGGAAGGACCCTTCGGCGCCAAGGGCCTGGGCGAGCATGTGCTGATCCCGACCGCACCGGCGATCCTCAATGCCATCCGCCACGCCACCGGCGTTCTGGTCACCAAGGTGCCGGCGACGCCGGCCCGCATCCGCGCGGCGATCCGCGACAAGGAGGCACGCCGATGAGCGAGCTTGCCGAACGTTTCGAAACCCACGATCCCGGCGAGAAGCAGGTGGCGGAGAAGATCCGCTGCGATGCCTGCCCGGTCATGTGCTACATCGCCGACGGCCGCACCGGCGCTTGCGACCGCTATGGCAATGTCGGCGGCCGCATCGTGCGCATGGATCCGCTGACCATCCTCGACCATGCCACCGAGACCGGTGGCGTGGTCGTGCCGTTCGTCGCCGAGGGCGAGGCCTGGAACGGCGAGCTGGTCAACACTGGGCGCCGCTTCGTCACCGCGATCGGCGCCGGCACCACCTATCCCGACTACAAGCCGGCGCCCTTCATCGTCAGCCAGGAGGTCGAGGGCGTCGATCTCGTCACCGTCGTTACCGAGGGCATCTTCTCCTACTGCGGCGTCAAGGTGAAGATCGACACCGACCGCCACATCGGCGACGAGACGGCGACGGTACGCTCGGAAGGCGAGGCGATCGGCCACGTCACGACAGGCGAATACGGCTCGCAGATGCTGTCGCTCGGCGGCGTGCATCACCTGACCGGCGGCTCCAAGCAGGAAGGTCGCGCCACATGCGACGCGCTGCTCAACCTCTGCAACCGCAAGCCGGTCGAGCTTACCATCGATGGCGGCGCGACGGTCATCGTCGAGGCCGGCAAGGCGCCGGTCATCGACGGCAAGGTCGAGCATCGCATGCGCGTCGGCTGCGGCTCGGCCACCATCGGCATGTTCGCCACGCAATGGCGCGGGCTGGTCGACGAGGTGGTGGTGGTCGACGACCACATCACCGGCGTCGTTTCCGAGCACCAGGCCGGCAAGGTGCTGGGCTGGCAGGACACCGGCATCAAGATCATCGGCCGCCGCTCGACGCCTGGCCGCTACTTCAAGGTTTCGGAGCCCGGCCTCGGCTGGGGCGGCACCTCGATCTCCGACCCGCTGTCGATCCTGGGCGACTGGAACGCCAAGAAGGGCGCGCGGCCCGGCCTGTCGCTGCTGATGGTTTCCACCACCGGCGAGCAGTTTGCCTACTACGAGCTCGACGATGACCTGAAGCCGGTCGAAAAGCCGTTCCCCGAACGGCTGCAGAAATCCGTCGGCCTGATCGAGGACAATTGCGAGCCGGCGCTCTGCACGGTGCTGTTCATCGGCGGCGCCGGCGGCTCGCTGCGCGCCGGCGTCACCGAGAACCCGGTCAACCTGACCCGCTCGGTGCAGGGCCTGAAGACTTACGTGACCGTCGGCGGCGCGCCGGTCTATGTCTGGCCGGGCGGCGGCATCACGCTGATGGTCGACGTCACCCGCGTGCCGGAAGGCGCCTTCGGCTATGTGCCGACGCCGGCGCTGGTGGCGCCGATCGAATTCACCTTGCGCCGCGACGACTATGTCAGGCTGGGCGGCTACGAGGCAGAGATCCGCAGCGTCGGAGATATCCTTGCGAAGGGTGGCGAGTACCTCAACCCGCGCCACGGCACCGGCGCTCCCGTCAACAATCCCTGGCCGCCGCTGGCGCAGTTGCGGCGGGCAGCGGCGAACGGGGCCGGAGGATGAACAGCCCGCAGGCGCATTGGCTTGCCGACGGCAGGCGGCTCCATCTCAACCATGGGCCGATCGACCTGATCGTCGAGGCCTTTGGCGAGCCGGATGAATGCCGGGCCGCCTACACCCAGGCCGTCGCGCGGTTCGAGACCATCCTGATTGAGTTGGTCAAGGAGCTTCCCGAATTGCGGCTCCCGGCATTTTTCCTGGCGCCGCGCGATTTCGCGGGGCCGACGGCGCGCCGCATGGAAGCAGCCGTCATGCCGCTGGCGGAATGCTTTATCACCCCGATGGCCGCTGTTGCCGGTTCGGTAGCCGACGAAATTCTGGCGGCGCTGCTCGCCGGCCGCCGGCTGGACCGCGCCTATGTCAACAATGGCGGTGATTGCGCCCTCCATCTCAGCAGCGGCCAGTCGATGATATCGGCCATTGCCGGCACCGGGCATGGCATGGCCGATCGCGTTACCATACGCGCCGAGGATGGCGTTCGCGGCGTGGCGACCAGCGGCTGGCGCGGCCGTTCGTTTTCGCTGGGTATCGCCGATGCCGTCACCGTCCTGGCGCGGACCGGTGCCGACGCCGATGCCGCCGCAACGCTCGTCGCCAACGCCGTCGACCTGCCCGGTCACCCTGCGGTCGAACGGGCGCTGGCGCGCGATCTCGCGCCCGACAGCGATCTCGGCGATCGGCTGGTGACGCAGGGCGTCGGCGCGCTTTCGCCGGGCGAAGTGGCGCGGGCGCTGGACAACGGGCTTGCCGTCGCCGAAGATTTTCGCCGGCGCGGCCTGATATCGGCCTCGGCGCTGTTCCTTGCCGGTGAGACACGCATCAGTGGTTCGGTGGCGCTCGCCGCGCCCAACAAGCATACAGCGAAGGAAACTGCCCATGCCTGAATTCCCGATCCGCAAGATCGCCGTCCTGACCGAAGAGATTTTTCACGATGGCGGTCCAGTCGCGGCAGCGCCACGCCGCCGTGCCGCTGCCTTGGCGGTGGTGAAGAACCCCTTCGCCGGCCGCTACGTCGAAGATCTGCAGAGCGCCATGGACGACCTGAAGCCGCTCGGGCTGCTGCTGGCCGATCGGCTGATTGCGGCGCTTGGCGGCGACGTCAAGCAGATCGACGGCTACGGCAAGGGCGCCATCGTCGGCTCCGCCGGCGAACTGGAGCACGGCGCGCTGTGGCATGTGCCGGGCGGCTACGCCATGCGCGAGCGGCTCGGCGATGCCAAGGCGATCGTGCCGTCGGCCAAGAAGGTGGGCGCCTTCGGTTCGCGGCTCGACGTGCCGCTCGGCCACATCAACGCCGCCTATGTGCGCAGCCATTTCGACGCCATGGAGGTCGGCATAAGCGATGGGCCGCGTCCCGACGAGATCCTGTTTTGCCTCGCCATGACCTGCGGCCCGCGCGTGCACGACCGCATGGGCGGCCTCGCGGCCAAGGACATCAAGGCATGGGACGGGCTGAGATGAGCGGCGAGGACAATCTGCTGCGGCTGGTCGAAGCCGAGGAGCCGGACGAGAACGGCTATCACCTGCAGGACCAGGTCGGTTTCATCCTGCGCAAGGCGCATCAGCGCCATGTGGCGATCTTCGCCTCGCAGATCGGCGATCTGACGCCGCCGCAATTCGCGGCTTTGGCCAAGCTCCACGACATAGGCGAGACCTCGCAGAACCAGCTCGGCACGCTGATCGCGATGGATGCCGCCACCGTGAAGGGCGTCATCGACCGGCTGAAGGCGCGCGGCCTGGTCGAGCTTTCCAAGCACGAGGTCGACAAGCGCCGCCTGCTGGTCAATTTGACGGCGCAAGGCCGCGAGGCGATCGAGCGGCTGATCCCGCTTGCCCGCGCCATCACCGAGGAGACGCTGGCGCCGCTATCGGCCAAGGAAGCCGCCACCTTCATGCGCCTGCTGGCCAAGCTGGCCTAACCGGCAGCGGCGGTTCCTGGATACGAAAAAGCCCGGCGCGAAGCCGGGCTTTTTTCTGGATCCTGAGATCCGTCCGGGCCGACAACCTTCCTATAGAAGGTTGCGGCTTGATCAGTGATCAAACGCCTTGACGATTTCCTCGGTCATTTTCTTGGCGTCGCCGAGCAGCATCATGGTGCCGTCTTTGTAGAACAGCGTGTTGTCGATGCCGGCATAGCCGGAGCCGAGCGAGCGCTTGACGAACAGGCAGGTGCGGGCCTTGTCGACGTCGAGGATCGGCATGCCGTAGATGGGCGAGGACTTGTCGTCGCGCGCGGACGGGTTGGTGACGTCGTTGGCGCCGATGACATAGGCGACGTCGGCCTGCGCGAATTCGGAGTTGATGTCCTCGAGCTCGAACACCTCGTCATAGGGCACGTTGGCCTCGGCGAGCAGAACGTTCATGTGGCCGGGCATGCGGCCGGCAACCGGATGGATGGCGTACTTGACCTCGACGCCGTTGGCCTTGAGCTTGTCGGCCATCTCGCGCAGCGCATGCTGCGCCTGCGCCACCGCCATGCCGTAGCCGGGCACGATGATGACCTTCTGCGCGTTCATCATCAGATAGGCAGCGTCGTCGGCCGAGCCCTGCTTGACGGTGCGCTCGATGCCGTCGTCGGCCGCTGCCGCCGTCTCGCCGCCGAAGCCGCCGAGGATGACCGAGATGAAGGAGCGGTTCATGCCCTTGCACATGATGTAGGACAGGATCGCGCCCGACGAGCCGACCAGCGCGCCAGTAATGATCAGCGCCAGGTTGCCGAGCGTGAAGCCGAGCGCCGCGGCGGCCCAGCCCGAATAGGAATTCAGCATCGACACCACGACCGGCATGTCGGCGCCGCCGATCGGGATGATGAGCAGCACGCCGAGCACCAGCGACGCGGCGACGATCAGCCAGAACACCAACTTGGCTTCGGTGGTGACCAGAAGCACGATCAGCACCACCAGCGCGATGCCGAGCGCCGCGTTGATGAAGTGGCGGCCGCCGATCATGATCGGCTTGCCGGACATGCGGCCGTCGAGCTTGAGGAAGGCGATGACCGAGCCGGTGAAGGTGATGGCGCCGATGGCGACGCCAAGGCTCATCTCGATCAGCGCCTGGGCATGGATGTCGCCCGCCGTGCCGATGCCGAAGCTTTCCGGCGCGTAGATGGCCGCGGCCGCGACCATCACGGCGGCAAGGCCGACCAGCGAGTGAAAGGCGGCGACCAGCTGCGGCATAGAGGTCATGGCGATGCGGCGCGCGGTGACCGCGCCGACGCCACCGCCGATGGCAAGACCGAGCACGATCAGGCCGAAGCCGCCGGCCGATGGAATGGCCAGTGCCAGCGTGGTGGCAATGGCGATGCCCATGCCGATCATGCCGTAGAGGTTGCCCTGCCGGCTGGTGGTCGGGTGCGACAGGCCGCGCAGCGCCAGGATGAACAGGATGCCGGAGACCAGATAGAGGAAGGAAGCGAAGTTGGCGTTCACGTCACTTGTCCTTCTTCTTGTACATCGCCAGCATGCGCTGGGTGACGAGGAAGCCGCCGAAGATGTTGACGGACACCAGCATCAGCGCGACGAAGCCGAAGCCGGTGGCAAGGCCGGAGGCCGAGATGCCGACGGCAAGCAGCGCGCCGACGACGATGACCGACGAGATGGCGTTGGTGACGGCCATCAGCGGCGTGTGCAGCGCCGGCGTGACCGACCAGACGACATAGTAGCCGACGAAAATCGCCAGCACGAAGATGGCGAAGCGGAAGACGAAGGGGTCGATGGCGCCGCCGGAGAGTGCATGGGCTGCATCGCCCGCCGCCTCGGCGCCGGGCGCTGTGGCCAGGTCCTGCACGGCGAGCCTGACGGCGGCGGTTGCCTGGTCGAGCTGGTCGAGGGCTTTCTGCAAGGCGTCCATCACGCGATCCCCTTCGGCTTGGCAGCGGACTTGCTCGTAGCGGTTTTCTTGTCTGCGGTCTTTTTGGGCGCCGTCTTCTTCTCGGAAGCCTCGGCGACCAGGGTCGTGGCGGGCACAGCCGCCGGTTCAAGGCGCGGCTGCTGGTCGGCCTTGGCGAAATTGGGGTGCACCACCCGGCCTGCGTCGGTCAGCATGGTCGCCTTGACCAGTTCGTCATCGCGCTTGATGGCAAGCGTCTTGCTTTCCTTGTCGACCAGCGTCTCGAGGAAGGCGAACAGGTTCTTGGCGTAGAGCAGCGAGGCCGACGCCGCGACGCGGCCCGGCACGTTGAGATGGCCGACGATCTTGACGCCGTTCGCCGTGGTCACGACCTTGCCGGCTTGCGCGCCCTCGACATTGCCGCCGCGCTCGACGGCGAGGTCGACGATCACCGAGCCCGGCTTCATCGAGGCGACCATCGCCGCCGAGACCAGCTTCGGCGCCGGACGGCCGGGGATCAGCGCCGTGGTGATCACGATGTCCTGCTTGGCGATGTGCTCGGCGGTCAGCGCCGCCTGCTTAGCCTGGTATTCCTTCGACATTTCCTTGGCATAGCCGCCCGCCGTCTCGGCCGCCTTGAACTCTTCGTCCTCGACCGCCAGGAATTTCGCGCCGAGCGACTGCACCTGTTCCTTCACCGCCGGACGCACGTCGGTGGCGGTGACGACGGCGCCAAGCCGGCGCGCGGTGGCGATCGCCTGCAGGCCGGCGACGCCGACGCCCATGATGAAGGCCTTGGCCGCCGGCACGGTTCCGGCCGCCGTCATCATCATCGGCAGCGCCCGGTCATATTCGGCGGCCGCATCGATCACCGCCTGGTAGCCGGCGAGATTGGCCTGCGAGGACAGCACATCCATCACCTGCGCGCGGGTGATGCGCGGCATGAACTCCATCGAGAAAGCGGTGATGCCGGCCTTGGCCATGGCGGCGACGGCCGCGTCGTTGCCGTAAGGATCCATGATGGCGATGACGGCGGCGCCCTGCTTGTAGCCTTTCAGCTCCGCATCGGTCGGGCGGCGCACCTTCAGCACCACGTCGGCCTTCTTGGCATCACCGGCCGTGCCGATCTTGGCGCCGTTCGCGGCAAAGTCCTGGTCGGGGATGCGCGAGCCGGTGCCCGCGCCTTTTTCGACCACCACCTCGAAGCCGAGGCCGGCCAGTCGCTTCACCGTGTCCGGCGAGGCAGCAACGCGCTGCTCGTTCGCGTCAAGCTCACGAGGGATGAAAACCGTCTGCCCCACCGCATGATCCTTTCGGCTGGAACCTGTCTGCGCGGGACGCCAGCCGGGGCCTCCGGCGACGTCCGAGGCAAGAGATTTGTAAGGTCTATCGGAGGATGAAGAAGCCGGCGGCCAGGATCACGGCCCAGAGGATGACCGCCGAGAAGAAGCCGCCTACGAAGAAGCCGAAAGCCATCGAAATCATCACGGCGAGGCAAAAGAGCGAACCGTATTTGGCCAGCGCCAGGAAGCCCGCATAGGTGCGGTCATGCTCGGCATAGTCCATCTTCGCGCCCAGTTCGACAGGACCGGTCGGCGTGTGATCAGCCATAGGAATACCCCTTCGAAGACATCTTGGAGGCACATAGCGAAAAGCTGGACGCAGAGCAATGGCGCTATTGCCGCATCGCCCGGCACAACAGCCTCAAAGGAAAGTTGAAGACCGCGACCCCGACCGGCCCGCTGGCCGTGAAGGGGCGATGACGGCCTTCAGACCTTCAGCCGCCGAGATGCGGGAACAGTCCGAGCAGGCCGGCGATGATCAGATAGAGCGCGACGATGTAGTTCAGCAGCCTGGGCATGACCAGGATCAGCACGCCGGCGATCAGCGAGATCAACGGGGTCAGCGTAAGCGCGGAAATGGTCATGTCGGGGGTCCTTTCCAAAAGCGGTGATCACCAATCCGTGGCGATACAATCTGCAGGTGGTGCCTGTCGCCCCTTACAACGCCGGCGCGCCCGGAAGGCTCCAGCCGACGCATGTCGCCGAAGAAAATGCCGCGGGTTTCGGCACGACGACAGGGGCAAAAAAGCCGCGGGGGTCAGGCCGCCTCGAAGTATTTGGCGGTCGGCAGGATGGTCAGCGGCGCCAGCTCGCCCCGCTTGGGGCGTTGGAAAAGCATGCGCTGTTCGAACGTCGTGGAGTTGAAGAACGGGAAGCGGTCCAGCGTCGCCTGCATGTTCTCGGAGCACTTCGACTGGAACAGATGCACGGGAACGGTCAGGCCGGGATAGTTCCGCGGCGGCACCGCCTGCTCCGATCGGAAGATGCGATGATAGAAGGCGGAATGCTCTTCCTTGATCGCCGTCAGGCAATAGGTCGGCTTGAAATGGCTGCAGGCAACCACCGCCAGCCTCAGCGTCACATAGGGCAGCACCCGCAGGCTGCTCGACCATTCGAGATCGGCGGCGAACCGGCTCGGATCGACGAAGGTCTCGCCGGCCGCCAGGCGCCGCGCCAGCACGTCGCCGAAGACATCGGTGCTGGGCGAAACTGGATGCTTCGCGTTGGCATGGTGAATTCTGATGGTGCTGACCAGCGAGCCGTCGAAGAACACGCCGAAGCGATAGCAATTGGGAAGGTCGTCGAAGCTGTCCTTCACCATGCGGGAAGCATCGGGCTTCACCATGCCGGCGTGAAGGTAGGAATTGTAGCGAAGCCGATAGATTGCCTCGAGGTCTTCGGCGCCGTCGCAAAGGCGATACTCGATGTGCTCCAGAACTTCCATGATGTGATCTGAAAACACCGAGGGACGCTGCTGACCCCTGGCTTTAGCCGCCGCCAGAGGCGTACCCACCAACTGAGCTTCCACTTTGTAAATCCTCGTGCCGCCGCAAGAGGACCATAGCGAACAGGCGAAAGAACCAGAAGCGAAATTCCGAGCTTTTGAGTTTACCCTAAATTAACGTTAACAAATGGTTAAACCCAAAGGATGCGCGGCTTCGGGGCGTTTCGCGGGATATTTCAGGTGGCGGCGAGTTTCGCGGCCGGCCGCAACTCAGCGGCGAAAGGCCAGGTCACGTTGGACATGGTCTCGATGCCCGACGCGCTCAGCGCGGCGCCGAAGAGGAAGCCCTGGACCAGGTCCGGCTTGACCGAATGCAGCAGGATCTTGAGCTGTTCGAAGGTTTCAACGCCTTCGACGGTGACGGTGAGACCGAGGATCCGCGTAAGATCGACGACGCCCTTCAGGAGGTCGAGCGAGCGCGGGTTCTGGGTGACGTCCATCAGGAACGAGCGATCGATCTTGATCTTGTCGAGCGGCAGCTTGTGCAGATAGCTCAGGCTCGAATAGCCGGTGCCGAAGTCGTCGAGGGCGATGCGCACGCCGAGTTGCTTCAGCTCCTCGATGTACTGCCGCGTCAGCGACTTGTCGTCGAGCAGCGCGGTTTCGGTGACCTCGATCTCCAGGCGGCCCGCCGCGAGCCCGGAAGCGGCCAGCGCGTCACGGACCTTCTGGATGACGTCGTGGTTGCGGAAATCCTTGGCGGACAGATTGACTGAGACGCTGGTCTGGTCCGGCCATTTGGCGCACTCGGCGCAGGCCGCCTGCAACACGAAGGTGCTGATCTCGGAGATGATGCCCATCTCCTCGGCCAGCGGGATGAAGATGCTCGGCGAAATCGGCCCGAGATCGGGATGATCCCAACGGCAGAGCGCCTCGCAGCTGGCGATGCGCATCGTGTGCATCGACACGATCGGCTGATAGACAACCCGCAGGCCCTTGCTTTCCACGGCGCTGCGCAGGTCAGCCTTCATCAGCTGGCGGTTGCGGAAGGCGGCGTCCATCGACGCCTCGAACAGCCGCCAGTTGTTCTTGCCGAGCTCCTTGGCCTTGTAGAGCGCAAGGTCGGCCTTGACGATCATGGCATCGACGTCGGTGTCCGCGACCTTGGACAGCACGGCGCCCGCGCTGGCCTGGATGCGCAGCCCGTGACCGGCGACGTCGACTTCACCCTGCAGGTCGGCGAATATCTGGTCGAGCAGGCCGGTCAGATGGCTCTCGTCCTCGATGCGATCGAAGAAGATCATGAACTCGTCGCCGCCGAAGCGGCTGACGGTGATGCCTTGCCCGGCTACGGCTGCCAGCCGTTCCGCCACGGCGTAGATCAGGCCGTCGCCAACGGGATGGCCGAGCGTGTCGTTGACGCTCTTGAAATCGTCGAGGTCGACCACCGACAGGCCGCACAGGCGATCCCGGTCGCCAGAGGCCATCAGTTCCCCGACGAGCTCATGGAAATAGGCGCGATTGGGCAGGCCGGTGAGGTTGTCGTAGCGCGCCATGAAGCGGATCTTTTCCTCCGCCTCGACACGCGCAGTGACGTCCTCGAAGGTGATGACGCCAAGGTCCTGGCTGCCTTCGCGCGCCGAGAATTCGAAGTGCTGGCCGTTGGAGAAGGACACCAGCACCTTGCGGTCGCGTCCTTCGCGCAGCGCGCGCGTCAGCTGCGCCTCGACATAGCGGCAGTCCTTCGGCGCCAGCATGCCGCCGGCAACGCCGCGCATCAGCAGCGAATGGATCGACCGCCCGAGCAGTTGCTCCGGCGATTTCAGCGACATCAGATGGGCGGCCTCGGCATTGCCGACCACCACCTTGCCGTCCGGGCCAAGCATGACCAGGCCATGCGACATGGTGTTGAGGGCGCGGTTGAAGCGCTGCGCGAGCTGCCTGGCCTGCTTGTGCCCGACGACGGCCGAGAACAGCACATTGCGGACGTGGTCGGCACTGCCCTTGATGATGAACATGAACGGGATGATCAGCAGGCCGAGCACGACATAGGGGATGTCGACCCTGAGAATGAGGGCGGCAGCGATAGGTCCGACGAAGGTCACTGCGAAGATCATGACCATGCGCGGCGAGCCGTAATTTCGGCCAACGACGGTCACCAGGGAGGCCAGCGTTACCGACAACGCGCCGATCTCGGCATAGGAATCCGAGTAGACATAGATGGATATGAAGCAAAAAATCCCCAGCAGCAGCCCTTGCAGGCTACCCTTCAGGATGTACTCGCGCTCCCATTTCGTCGCATCGGCGGCGTCGCGAATCTCGCCGCCCGAGCGATGGAAGCGCCGCAGGCTGAAGTAGCGCCAGACGCCGACGCCGAGCAACGCGCCGGCGAGCGCCAGGAAAACCGGCTGGCCGTTGCGCCAGTAGACCATGAGGCTGACGACGGCGTGGCAGCTCGCGCCGATGACCAGCATGTGCGCGTTGTCGAACAACGAGCGCACAAACTGGATATAAACATCCACAGGGATGTTATCGGTTTTTGTTCTGCCCATTACTGGCGCCCATTGAGCCCCAGCCTTGCCATAGTCCCATTAAAAAATCTTTAGCCTGGGCTGAAACGCCTGGTTTCCGGGCGCTTTTGGGGTCACTCGGCGGCCTGCAGTTCCGACCTTGCCGGCGCTTTCGCCAGGCGCTCCAGCAGTCTCGAACGCTCGCCGGCGGCCTTTTCGGCGCTCACCTGCCGGACGTGGCCGTAGCCGCGGATCAGCGCCGGCACCGAGGCAAGCGCGGTGGCCGCCTCGATTCTGCCAGGCGCCAGCGCGCCGGCGATCAACTCCAGGTCGGCCTCGTACTGTGCCAGGAGCTGCCGCTCCATGCGCCTTTCCGCGCTGTGGCCGAAGATGTCGAAAGCCGTGCCGCGTAAGCCTTTCAGCGCCGCAAGCAGGCGAAACCCCTTCATCATCCAGGGGCCGAAATTCGATTTCCTCGGGCGGCCGTCATTGCCGCGCCGGCCCAGCATCGGCGGCGCCAGATGGAATTCGAGCTTGTCGTAGCTCTGGAACTGTTTCGATAGCTCGGCGGCGAAGGTGCCGTCGGTATAGAGGCGCGCCACCTCGTATTCGTCCTTGATCGCCATCAGCTTGAACAGGTTCCGGGCGGCGGCCCCGGTCACCACCGTCGAGCCAGGCGCCGCCTTGCCCTCGGCCTGGCGCAGCGCGGCGAGCCTTTGGGCATAGCGCTTGCCGTAGGCTGGGTTCTGATAGGCGGTGAGGAAGGCGACGCGGCGGGCGATGATCTCGTCCAGCGTTTCGGCGGGCGCGGCGGCCGCCTTGCCCGGCTGGCTGACGAGGCCGCGCACGAAATCCGGCTCATGCGCGGCGCGGCGGCCCCAGCGGAACGCGGCGACGTTCATCGCCACTGCCTCGCCATTGAGCTCGATCGCCTTCTCGACCGCCTCGGCCGACAGCGGCAGCCCGCCATGCTGGAAGGCGAAGCCGAGCATGAACATGTTGGCGCCGAGCGAGTTGCCGAACAATTGGGTGGCGGTGCGGGTGGCGTCGAAGAAATGCGCCTTGCCCTCGCCTGCGGTAGTGCGGATCGCCTTTTTCAGCCGCTCGACCGGCAGGGAGAAGTCGGCGGAGCGGGTGAATTCGCCGGGCATGATCTCGGCGGTATTGGCGAGGAAGATCGTATGGCCCTCGCGCACCGCCGCCAGCACCTTCTGCGCGCCCGACACGACGAGGTCGCAGCCGAGCACCAGGTCGGCCTTCCCCGCCGAAACGCGGATGGCGTGGATCTCGTCCGGCGTGCGTGCGATGCGCACATGGGTGAACACCGAGCCGCCCTTCTGGGCGAGGCCGGCCATGTCGATCATGCCGCAGCCCTTGTCCTCGAGATGCGCCGCCATGCCGAGCACGGCGCCGATGGTGACGACGCCGGTGCCGCCGACGCCGTCGATGATCCCGGCCCATCCCTGCGCGCCGAGGGGGAACTCGGCCGGGGTGGGCACGCCATGGAGCGGGTCGGTCCTGCCGGCGATGCCCTCGGCCTTCCTGATCTTGGCGCCGTGCACGGTGACGAAAGACGGGCAGAAGCCGTTGACGCAGGAGAAATCCTTGTTGCAGCTCGACTGGTCGATGCGTCGCTTGCGGCCGAATTCGGTCTCGACCGGCTGGATCGAGACGCAGTTGGATTGCACCCCGCAATCGCCGCAGCCCTCGCACACCAGCTCGTTGATGAAGATGCGTTTGTCGGGGTCGGGGAAGGTCCCGCGCTTGCGGCGGCGGCGCTTCTCGGCGGCGCAGGTCTGGTCGTAGAGAAGCACGGAGATGCCCTTGACCCCGCGCAATTCACGCTGCACGAGGTCGAGGTCGTCGCGGTGATGGATGGTCGCGTCAGCCGGGAAGTCGGCCTTCCCCGCGTATTTGTCCGGTTCGTCGGTGACGATGGCGATGCGCTCGACGCCTTCGGCCCGCACCTGCCTGGCGATCATGTCGACGGTCAGCCCGCCCTCATGCGGCTGGCCGCCGGTCATGGCCACGGCGTCGTTGTAGAGGATCTTGTAGGTGATGTTGGCATCGCTCGACAGCGCGAAGCGGATCGCCAGCGCGCCGGAGTGATTGTAGGTGCCGTCGCCGAGATTCTGGAAGATGTGGTCGCGTTTCGAGAATGGCGCCTGGCCGACCCACTGCGCGCCTTCGCCACCCATCGCGGTGAAGCCGACGGTGTTCCTGTCCATCCACAGCGCCATGAAATGGCAGCCGATGCCGGCGGCGGCCAGCGACCCGTCCGGCACCTTGGTCGAGGAATTGTGCGGGCAGCCGGAGCAGAAGAAGGGCGTACGCGAGCCGATATCGACGGTATCGGCGAGCATGGCCTGGAACTGGCGCAGTTTCGCCACCCGCGCCGCGATCTCTTCCGACGGGCCGATGGTGCGCAGGATCCGCTCGCCGAGCGCGATCGCGATCTCGTTCGGATCGAGCGCGCCCTTGGCCGGGAACAGCCAGTCGCCGCGCTCGTCCTTCTTGCCGACGATCGCCGGCTGGCTGGCGGTGCCGTAGAGGCTTTCGCGCAGTTGCACCTCGATCAGCGAGCGCTTCTCCTCGACGACGACGATGGTGTCGAGGCCGCGGGCGAAGTCGGCGACATGCTGCAGGTCGAGCGGCCACGGGCAGCCGACCTTGAACAGGCGGATGCCGATGCGGTTGGCCGCAGCCTCGTCGATGCCGATATCCTCCAGCGCCTGGCGTACGTCGAGATAGCTCTTGCCGATGGTGATGACGCCGAGCTTCGGATTGCGGCCGCCCGAATAGATGATGCGGTTCAGCCCGTTGACGTGGATGAAGGCGGAGGCCGCGTAGCGCTTGTACTCATGCAGCCGCTCCTCCTGGCCGAGCATGTCGATCTCGTGGCGGATGTTGAGGCCGCCGGGCGGCATGTCGAACGGCGGCACCACGATGTTCAGCCGCTCCAGCGAGGCGTCGACGGAGGCCGTCGATTCGATGTTGTCCTTGACGCATTTGATCGCCGCCCAGGTGCCGGCGAAGCGCGACATGGCGAAGCCGTAGAGCCCGTAGTCGATGATCTCCTGGACGCCGGCCGGGTTGAGGATCGGCACCATCGTGTCGACGAACAGGAATTCGGTGGCGTGCGCGTTGGTCGACGATTCGGCCATGTGGTCGTCGCCCATCAGGGCAAGCACGCCGCCATGCTTCGACGAGCCGGCGAGGTTGGCGTGCCGGAACACGTCGCCGGAGCGATCGACGCCCGGCCCCTTGCCGTACCAGACCGAAAAGACGCCGTCATGCGTGCCTTCGCCCAGCAATTCGGCCTGCTGCGTGCCCCAGCAGGCGGTGGCGGCAAGCTCTTCGTTGAGGCCGGGCTGGAAGACGATGTCGGACTGCGCCAGCTGCTTCTTGGCCTTCCACAGCTGCATGTCGAGGCCGCCGAGCGGCGAGCCGCGATAGCCGGAGACGAAGCCGGCGGTGTTCAGCCCCGCGCGGCGATCGCGCTCGCGCTGCATCAGAAGCATGCGGATGACGGCCTGCGCGCCGGAAAGGAAGATGCGCTCCTTGCCAAGGTCGAACTTGTCGTCGAGCGCGACGTCATGCAGCGTCATCAGGCATTTCCTTCGCGGAGGGCGCACGGAATCGCGCGGCCTACGTCGGAGTGGGACGCCGCAGTCTTTCTCCCCTTGCCGGAGAGGTCAAACGAAATCGCAGGTGCCAGACGACGCGCAACAAACGGTCAAATCGGCGGCCGTTGACGCATGCAACGGCACCAGGGCGGTTCAGCCGAGCACGAAAATTCCGGCCCCTGAACCTCAGGCGGCCTTCGAGCAATCGGGCTTGGGCTCGCCCGGCAGCTTGCCGTCGACATGGCCGATCATGTCCTTGTTGAGCTCGTAGACCGGCCCGACCACCAGCGGACGGTCCGGCAGCACCGACTGATCCATCGACGAGGTCAGCGTCGTCTCGAAGCTCTGCAGCAGCGTGCCATCGGCGTCCTCGATGCGGATCGAGATCGAATAGGGCTTGTCCTTGACTACGCAGGTGAGCGGCGGGCTGGTCAGCGTTATATGCGGCAGCTTGGGCCAGATCTTCTGGTTGACGATGATCGGATCTCCGCCGGCCGGGTTCTGGAAGCTGACCACGGCAACCTGGCCTTCTCCCATCGGCCGCAGCGGGTTGAGGGTGACGACATAGGTGGCGATGCCCAGCCGGTAATTGAACTCGAACAGCTTGCCGGAAATGGCGAACAGCTGCTCCTTGCCGGAATCGCGGCAGGCGCCAAGCATTGCCACCGCCAGCAGAGCGGCGCCGAGAACGATCGAGCGCGAATTTTTCCTAGACATCGGTAGCCTCCCTGGCCGCCGTGCGGCGGCGGTAATAACGGTTTGCCTTTTGCCGGTTGCCGCACACCGCCATGTCGCACCAGAGGCGACTGGAATTGCGGCTGCGGTCGACGAACAGCCAGCTGCAGTTGGGACAGATCCTGAGCCTCGCGACCGTCTCCTCGCGCAGCAGCGACAGCGCCGAGACGGCCAGCGCCGACTCGAAGGCCATCGGTGTCGCCGGGTCGCCGAACGGCTGCCCCGAAGCGCCGATTTCGGTGCGGCTTTGCGCCAGTCCGTCGGCGCAGGCCGCCAGGAAATCGGGCAGGTCGCCGGTGGCGATCGCGCCCTTTGCCACCGCGTTGCGGAACAGGCGGTCGGTGGTCTCGCGGATCGACAACACCACCGGTGCGATCGCCTCGGGCGCCGGCGCTTCCAGCTTGCGGTTGCCGAGCTCGCTGGCGCGGAAGCCGCTCGCCGCCTCGGCGAAACGGGCGATCTCGGCCCGATTGTCGAAACGGTCGAAGGTCTTCTCCGGGTCGTTGCGCAGCACGACGGTGTTCGCGGTGTCGAGCGCGAGAATGCCGCCGGTGAAGCGGTGCGGGGTCCAGGATACCGTCATGACAGAAATCTAACCGATAAATCGCGTTTGACAAGTTAGATTCCGAATGCAACGTTCCGCGCAGGGTTGCGAGTTGCCGCTGCCCCTGTTTCGAGCATGTCGTTGCCCCAAAACCGCTAGGCACTTTTGGGCGACATGCTCCGAGGTCTGCGCATGCTCTATTTCTTCCAGCAGGTTCTGAACGGGCTGCATTCGGGCGCGCTCTATGCGCTTCTCGCCTTCGGCTATGTGCTGACCAACGGCATCCTGCACCGCACCAACCTCGCCTATGGCGCGGTCTTCGCCTTCTGCGGCCACACAATGATTCTTGCCGCCGCCTTCGGCTACCAGGCGCTTTGGCTGACGCTCTATGCCTCTGTCGCGCTCGGCGTGCTTGCGGCCTTCCTCTATGCGGCGCTGATCAGCCGCGTCCTGTCGCGCAACGTCTTCGAGCCGCTGGCCGACCGCTCGCCCAACGCCATCGTGGTGACGACGCTCGGCGTATTGCTGGTGCTTTCGGAGTCAAGCCGCATCGCCGCCGACACGCACGACCTGTGGCTGCCGCCGATGCTGGCCGTGCCGGTCGTCTTCGCCGAGCACGACGGCTTCAAGGCGACGCTGACGCTGATCCAGCTGCTCGACTGCGCCGCCGTGCTGGCGGCCATCGCGCTTGCCGCCTGGGCGTTCGCCCGCTCCCGGTTCGGACGCTCCTGGCGCGCCGTCTCCGACGATCCCAGGGCGGCGGCGATGTGCGGCGTCGACGTGCGCTCGGTCTTCCGCCAGGCGGTTCTGCTCGGCGGCTTCTGCGCCGCGCTCGCCGGCGTGCTGGCCGGCATCTACTATGGCAACATCAGCTTCGGCACCGGCCTGGTCTACGGGTTGAAGGTGCTGTTCGTGACGGCGGTCGGCGGCTATCTCTCGCCGCCGCGCGCCGCGCTCGGTGCCGCCGCCTTCGGCATGGCCGAATCGCTGTGGGCCGGCTATTTCCCGCTCGAATGGCGCGATGCTTGGATGTATCTGTTCCTCGTCGCCATGCTGGTGCTGATCGGCGCCGGCCGCGACCAGCAGAAAATCGCCTGACCTATCAGACTTTGGTTGCATCGTGCCCCGCTAGCCGGCGGTTTGCCGGCGTCCCCGTCTCACAACCATGTTGACCGCCCCTCTGCCGTGTTGACCCGCCGTGCCACGCACGGCATACCGTTGGGCCACTGCGGCACGTCGGAAAATAAGGGGAGCCGGCGCGCCTCCGATATTTTGAATTGCGCATCGCGATTTCCGGAAATCGAAACCGATTTTCGGGCCGATGCGCGGAGGGAGGAATGCATGGCAGGGCTGCTCGCTCTATCCAGAACGATCGACCGTGTGAACGAGTTCATCGGCAGATGGGTGTCGTGGCTGATCCTGTTGGCGATCCTGGTCAGTGCCGGCAACGCGATCATCCGCAAGGTCTTCGACATATCGTCGAACGCGTGGCTTGAATTGCAATGGTATCTGTTCGGCGCCGCCTTCATGCTGGCCGCCGCCTATACGCTGAAGCAGAACGACCATATCCGCATCGACATCGTCTACGGCATGTTCTCGCGCCGGGTGCAGCACTGGATCGACCTGCTCGGCCACATGCTGTTCCTGATGCCGTTCGTCACCCTGATGGTGATCTATTTCGTGCCCTATGTGTCGCTGTCCTTCCGCAGCGGCGAAATGTCGACCAATGCCGGCGGGCTGATCGTCTGGCCGGCGAAGGCGATCCTGCTTGTCGGCTTCTTCCTGCTGGCGCTGCAGGGCATCTCCGAGATCATCAAGAAGATCGCCATCATGCGCGGCGACATGGACGATCCCAATCCCTTCATATCGGCGCATGAGCAGGCCGAACTCGAGGCGAAAGCACTCGCCGAAGAAGCCAAGGCGCTGGCCGGCGAGGTGCGCCCATGATCGAGTTCATCGCCCAAAACATGGCGCCGATCATGTTCGCCTCGCTGATCATCTTCCTTTTGATCGGCTACCCCGTCGCCTTCTCGCTCGCCGCCAACGGCCTTTTGTTCTTCTCAATCGGCGTCCTGCTGTCGCCCTATTCGGGCGGCTCGATAAACCTGGCCTGGCCCCTGCTGCATGCGCTGCCCGACAATTTCTACGGCAGCCGGGTGATGTCGAACGACACGCTGCTGGCGATCCCGTTCTTTACCTTCATGGGCATCGTGCTGGAGCGATCCGGCATGGCCGAGGACCTGCTCGACACGATCGGCCAGCTGTTCGGGCCGATCCGCGGCGGCCTGGCCTATGCCGTCATCTTCGTCGGCGCGCTGCTTGCGGCGACCACCGGTGTCGTGGCGGCGTCGGTCATCGCCATGGGTTTGATCTCGCTGCCGATCATGCTGCGCTACGGCTATGACCGCCGTGTGGCGTCGGGCGTCATCGCGGCATCGGGCACGCTCGCCCAGATCATCCCGCCCTCGCTGGTGCTGATCGTGCTCGCCGACCAGCTCGGCCGCTCCGTCGGCGACATGTATGCCGGCGCGCTGATCCCCGGCCTCGTGCTCACGGGCATCTACATGCTCTACATCCTGATCATGTCGATCGTCCGGCCGAAATCGATGCCGGCCCTGCCGCTCGAAGCCCGCACGCTCGGCCATGGCGTGGTGTCGCTGATCGTGGCGCTGGCGGTTGCGGTCGCTGTGTCCTACGCCGCCTACCGCTATCTGGCGCCGGCGCATGGCGACAATGCCGACATTCTCGGCGCCTGCGTCGGCGTGATCCTGATCTATGTCGTGGCGATTGCCGACAAGGGCCTGAACATCAACATGATGTCCCGGTTGGCGCAGCAGGTGATCATCGTGCTGATCCCGCCGCTGGCGCTGATCTTCCTGGTGCTCGGCACCATCTTCCTTGGCATCGCCACCCCGACCGAGGGCGGCGCCATGGGCTCCGTCGGCGCATTGATCATGGCGGCGGCAAAGGGGCGGCTCTCGCTGGATGTGATCAAGCAGGCGCTGACCGCGACGACCAGGCTGTCCTCCTTCGTGCTGTTCATCCTGATCGGCGCGCGCGTCTTCTCGCTGACCTTCTACGGCGTCAACGGCCACCTCTGGGTCGAGCATCTGCTCACCTCGCTGCCGGGCGGCGAGGTCGGCTTCCTGATCGGCGTCAACGCGCTGGTCTTCGTGCTTGCCTTCTTCCTCGATTTCTTCGAGCTCGCCTTCATCATCGTGCCGCTGTTGGCGCCCGCCGCCGACAAGCTCGGCATCGACCTGATCTGGTTCGGCGTGCTGCTCGGCGTCAACATGCAGACCTCCTTCATGCATCCGCCCTTCGGCTTCGCGCTGTTCTACCTGCGCTCGGTCGCCGCGCGCGTGCCCTATCTCGACCGCATCACTGGCAAGCAGATCGCGCCGGTCACCACCGGCCAGATCTATTGGGGTGCGGTGCCCTTCGTCTGCATCCAGGTGATCATGATCGGGCTCACCATCGCCTTCCCGCAAATGGTGATGCACTACAAGGGCGCGGCGGTTGATCCGGGCACGATCGACATCCAGTTGCCGCAGATGCCGGGCCTGTCGCCGCTCGGCACGCCGCCGGCGGATGGCGCCGCGGCTCCGGCCTCTGGCGGGGCGGCACCGGCAGCGCCGGCCACCGACCTGTCCCAGCCACCGAGCTTCGGCGACACGCCGCCCGCCACGCCGGCGGCACCGGCGCCCGATCTGTCGCAGCCGCCGAACTTCAATTGATGGGGGAGGCCCGACAG
>NZ_RZOF01000280.1:0-8361 GCF_003998955.1 Mesorhizobium sp. M4B.F.Ca.ET.017.02.2.1
GCACGGCGCCCTCACCCTCCGGCGGCAGGAAGGTCGGCACCGGCGCGTTGAACCAGGACGGCTCGCGCTGCCGCCAGTCGGCGATGAAATCATGCAGCCGCGGGCAGAGCGGGCAGTCGCGGCCGGGTTCGGGGGAGGGCGCGGCGACCAAGGCCGCCGCCGTCAATAGTCGTCCTCGTCGACTTCGGCCGGTTCGGGCCGGCGCACCGGCCGTTCGGAGGGATCGCGGCCGACTTCGTTCTTCAGGCTCATCAGGTCCATGAAATGGTCGGCCTGGCGGCGCAGGTCGTCCGAGATCATCGGCGGCTGCGAGGCCATGGTCGAGACGATCGAAACCTTGCGGCCGCGGCGCTGCAGCGCCTCGACCAATGTGCGGAAATCGCCGTCGCCGGAGAAGATGACATAGTGGTCGACGACGTCGGCGAGCTCGAGCGCGTCGACGGTGAGCTCGATGTCCATATTGCCCTTGATCTTGCGGCGGCCGGTCGAGTCGGTGAATTCCTTGGCCGGCTTGGTCACCACCTTGAAGCCGTTATAGTCGAGCCAGTCGATCAGCGGCCGGATCGAGGAATATTCCTGATCCTCGACCAGCGCGGTGTAGTAGTAGGCGCGCAGCAGATAGCCGCGTTTCTGGAAGCTAGACAGAAGCTTGCGGTAGTCGATGTCGAAGCCGAGCGCCCGCGAGGTGGCATAGAGATTGGCACCGTCGATGAAAAGCGCGATTTTTTCCCGAGGGTCGAACATGGAAAATGTCCTTTTTCAAAATAGGCGGTCGTCTAAAAGCGTCGGCGACTATGCCCGCGGCCCGTCAACGGACCACATGGCCTTTCTTATCCGAGATAGCGCCAGTTTTACGGCAATCCAAGCTGTGTCGGCCCCTCGCAAGCAATTGTGATCGGCGCCGGATCGCTGCGGGCCTTGCCCATGCCGAGCCGGATAATCCCGCGGCAGGCGGATCGGCATTGCCAAGAAGCTTGTATTTTGGCGGCGTTCAGGTTATGGACCGCGCCTGTTTTCCGTCAAATCCATCGCATGAAAGGGGCAATTCATGGCCCGCGTAACCGTTGAAGATTGCATCGACAAGGTCGACAACCGCTTCGAGCTGGTGCTCCTGGCCGGCCACCGCGCCCGTCAGATCAGCCAGGGCGCGCAGATCACCGTGCCGCGCGACAACGACAAGAACCCGGTGATCGCGCTACGCGAGATCGCCGACGAGACGCTGTCGCCCGACGACCTCAAGGAAGACCTGATCCACTCGCTGCAGAAGCATGTCGAAGTCGACGAGCCGGAGGCCGATGGCGAGGCGATCGCCGACCAGACGGGCGCTGCCGTCGCGGCGACCGATACCGACGACGCCGAGGACAACATCGCCTTCGACCGCATGACCGAGGAAGACCTGCTGGCCGGCATCGAAGGCCTTGTGCCGCCTGAGAAGAGCGACGACTACTAGGAGAGTTTCCTGGACCTGCCCGGAACATTTTTCCGGCACTTCCGTCCAGGCAGTTTCGTGGCTATCTATGACATGCGCCGCATCCCGATGCGGCGCATGATTCATTTCAGCACCGCGAGATCTTGCCCATGATGCGTCAGTATGAGCTTGTCGAGCGCGTCCAGCGCTACAAGCCTGACGTCAACGAGGCGCTGCTCAACAAGGCCTATGTCTACGCCATGCAGAAGCATGGCCACCAGAAGCGCGCTTCCGGCGATCCCTATTTCTCGCATCCGCTCGAAGTCGCCGCCATCCTCACCGAAATGCATATGGACGAGGCGACGATCGCGGTCGCCCTGTTGCATGACACGATCGAGGACACCACCGCCACCAGGGCCGAGATCGACGAGTTGTTCGGCCCCGAAATGGGCAAGCTGGTCGAGGGCCTGACCAAGCTCAAGAAGCTCGATCTCGTCTCCAAGAAGGCCGAGCAGGCGGAGAACCTGCGCAAGCTCTTGCTGGCGATCTCCGAGGACGTGCGCGTGCTGCTGGTCAAGCTCGCCGACCGCTTGCACAACATGCGCACCCTCGACCATGTTCCGGAAGCCAAGCGCCTGCGCATCGCCGAGGAGACGATGGATATCTATGCGCCGCTCGCCGGCCGCATGGGCATGCAGGGCATGCGCGAGGAACTGGAGGAGATCGCCTTCCGCTACATCAATCCGGAAGCCTACCGCGCCGTCACGGCGAGGCTTGCCGAGATATTCGAGCGCAACAAGGACGTGCTGACCGAGATCGAGAAGGCGCTGTCGGCCTTGTTCGAGAAACATGCCATCAAGGCCAGCGTGAAGAGCCGACAGAAGAAGCCGTGGTCGGTGTTCCGCAAGATGGAAGCCAAGGCGCTGTCCTTCGAGCAGCTCTCCGACATCTTCGGCTTCCGTGTCGTCGTCGATACGCTCGAGGATTGCTACCGGGCGCTCGGCGCCATCCACACGACATGGTCGATGGTGCCCGGCCGCTTCAAGGACTACATCTCGACGCCGAAGCAGAACGACTACCGCTCGATCCACACCACCATCGTCGGCCCGTCGCGCCAGCGCGTCGAGTTGCAGATCCGCACCCGCGAGATGAACAAGATCGCCGAATATGGCGTCGCCGCGCATTCGATCTACAAGGATACAGGCGGCAAGACGAACGGCGCCGGCCACGCCATCTCGAAGGAGACCAACGCCTATGCCTGGCTGCGGCGCACCATCGAGCAACTGGCCGAGGGCGACAATCCGGAAGATTTCCTCGAGAACACGAAGCTGGAACTGTTCCAGGACCAGGTGTTCTGCTTCACGCCGAAGGGCATGCTGATCGCGCTGCCGCGCGGCGCCACCCCCATCGATTTCGCCTATGCCGTTCACACCGATGTCGGCGATACCTGCGTCGGCGCCAAGGTCAACGGCCGCATCATGCCGCTGATGACGGAATTGAAGAACGGCGACGAGGTCGAGATCATCCGCTCCAAGGCGCAGGTGCCGCCCGCCGCCTGGGAATCGGTCGTCGTCACCGGCAAGGCGCGCGCCGCCATCCGCCGCGCCACCAAGAACGCCATCCGTAAGCAATATTCCGGCCTCGGCGCCCGCATCCTCGAGCGCGCTTTCGAGCGTGCCGGCAGGACCTTCACCAAGGAGAGCCTGAAGCCGGTGCTGCACCGGCTGGCGCGCAAGGACATTGACGACGTGCTGGCCTCGGTCGGCCGCGGCGAACTGGCCTCGACGGACGTCATGAAGGCGGTGTTCCCCGACTATAAGGACGAGCGCGTCACCGTCGCCGCCCCCAAGCAGCGCGAGGAGGGCTGGTCGAAGATCCGCAACGCCGCCGGCATGCTGTTCCAGATGCCGGGCCGCGCCGCGCGCAAGGACAAGGACCAGCCGCGCGACGGGGCGGTTCCGATCCGCGGCGTGCGCGGCGACCTGCCGGTGCGCTTCGCGCCGGAAGGAGCGGTGCCCGGAGACCGCATCGTCGGCATCATCCAGCCGGGCACCGGCATCACCATCTATCCGATCCAGTCGCCGGCGCTGCAGGCCTTCGACGATCAGCCCGAGCGCTGGATCGACGTGCGCTGGGACATCGACGAGCGAACAAAGGAGCGCTTCCCGGCACGCGTCTCGGTCACCGCCATCAACGCGCCGGGGTCGCTGGCCGACATCGCCCAGGTCGTTGCCGCCAACGACGCCAACATCCACACGCTGTCGATGGTGCGCACCGCGCCCGACTTCACCGAAATGCTGATCGATCTCGAGGTTTGGGATCTCAAGCACCTGAACCGGCTGCTCTCGCAGCTCAAGGACAATTCGAGCGTCAGCGATGCAAGGCGCGTCAACGGCTGACATCATGGTCAGAAGAATAATGGGGGAATGAAATGAACACCGACGAAGTGCTGGGCATTTTCCGCGAGGCCGGCGCCGTCCTGGAGGGACATTTCATCCTGACGTCGGGCCTGCGCAGCCCGGTGTTCCTGCAGAAGGCGAGGGTCTTCATGCATGCCGACAAGACCGAGCGCCTGTGCAAGGCGCTGGCCGAGAAGATCCGCAAGGCCGTTCCCGGCCGCATCGACTATGTCGTCGGCCCGGCGATCGGCGGCCTGATTCCGGCCTATGAGACCTCGCGCCATCTCGCCGTCCCGGCGATCTGGGTCGAGCGGGAAGGGGGCGAGTTCAGGCTGCGCCGCTTCGAGATCGCCAGGGGCGCGCGCGTCGTCATCGTCGAGGACATCGTCACCACCGGCCTGTCGATCCGCGAGACCATCGACTGCCTGCGCGAGCTTGGCGCCGAGGTGGCGGCGGCCGCCTGCATCATCGACCGTTCGGCCGGCAAGACCGATGTCGGCGTGCCGCTGGTCGCGCTCGCCGAATACGAGGTTCCGGCCTATCCGGCCGACCGCTTGCCGCCGGAACTGGCCGCCATCCCGGCCGTCAAGCCCGGCAGCCGCAACATCTGATGCGGCCATGCGTGAAAACAAGCGCTTGAGCGCGTTGCTTGAATCTCTTCGGCAGCGTCCGTCGGCCGCGGCGCAGCCATGATCGCCGGCATCGACCATTTCGTGCTCACGGTGCGCTCGGTGGAAGCGAGCTGCGCCTTCTACCAGCGCGTGCTCGGTCTCCAGCGCCTGGACGAACCGAACCGGCCGACCGCGCTGTTGTTCGGATCGCAGAAGATCAACCTGCACGAGGTCGGCCGCACCTTCGAGCCGAAGGCCAAGGAGCCGACGGCCGGCGCTGGCGATTTCTGCCTCGTCGCGGCAAGTCCGCTTGCCGAGATCTGCGCCAGCCTGGCGGCCAGCAACGTCGCCATCGAGGTCGGGCCGGTCGAGCGAACCGGCGCGCAGGGGCCGATGAAGTCGGTCTATTTCCGCGATCCGGACGGCAACCTGGTCGAGGTCAGCGAGTACCTCACCTAAGCCAGAACGGCCAGATTGTCTGGCGGATAGTGATGTGGCCAAGCTCTATCTTGCCAAGGCTGAGGACAATTCCGCTTCGACAGGGCACTCGAGGCAAGCGGTATAGTTGCATAGCCGGCAAATTCGGTATGCATGGTCCTCGCTGCTGACGAGCCCGCGCAGCAGCTTGGCGGCAAGTCTGCCGAACTCCTGCAGCTCCTCCGAACTTAGAACTGTGAGCGCTGATGCGAGCCCCGCCTGACGAGCGGAAAGAATTGCACCACAGGTCGTCTCGCCCAGAGGCGTGAGTCTTAGCGCTACCGCGCGATGATCGTCAGGCGCCGAGGATCGAGCCGCCAATCCGTCCGCGACCAGTCGATCGACCAGTCGAACGGCGCCTGAATGCGACAATGAAAGAGCGCGTCGCAGCCTCTCGATCGAGAGACCAGGTACGTGGCCAACGAGGGTGATGGCCGCAGCCGCGGGGCCGGGCTCCGGCGCTCGTGCCTGAGCGTCCCGCTGCAGCGTGTCCGCAAAGGCCAGCGCCAGAGCACCAATCACATTCTCGATCCTGGAATCAGCCATCAGCGAAAAATATATGCTTGGAGCATATACATCAAGATCGCGTTATTGTATGCTTGGAGCATATAAATAGAAGGAGGCAGGCTATGTTCACCCCGGCAACGGCACCCGCGCTCTTCGTGGCGCGCATCAATCGAACTGGCGACCGCCTTGCTGCTGTTGGCCGTGCGGTAGCCCTATCGGGGGTGGTGCTTCCGCTGCTGTTGATCGGCATTCTGAAATTCACCTCGATCGAGATCGAGGCGCTTAAGCCATTTGTTGAGAATACGCCTTGGCTGGCATGGCTTTATCCCGCATTCGGATTTGCCGGGGCTTCCTACTTCCTGGGCGTGATCGAACTGATCGCTGCGCTTCTGCTGGCTGCGTCTTTCCGCAGTGTCTGGGCTGGCCTCGTCGGAGGCGCGATCGGTTCAATCACCTTTGCGCTGACGGCCTCGACAATGCTCGCTCTGCCAATCTGGGAGGCGGGTTCGGAAGGGTTTCCCTTCCTCAATGGGCTGGGCGCCTTCCTCATCAAGGATGTCGCATTGCTGGGCGTGAGCCTGGTCATACTGGGTGGCAGCCTGCAGCGACTTGCGTCGAGCCACGACCGGGAAATCGCACACGGCGATGAGGCGAAACAAAGGGTGAGAATATGACCCTACTCGCCAGGAGATTGGAAGACCACATCCGGCACCCTCAGCGGATTCATCGGACCCCAGACTGCCAACCTCGCAATCATCCCCGGTGACATCGGCAGGACCGTTGCTTCACTCCGGCGACGGCTGGTTTGCGAGGGCGGCAACGCCGGCCGAGCGCCAGGTTGCGACCGACGTCGCAGCGCTGCATTAGCTGGCGGGGCGAACTGCCGCACGTGAGCGACTTGACCCCGCCTCCACAAATCCGCCGTGTTTCTAATATGCTCGAGCGGCGAGACGCTGGCCGGACGTTGTCCTTCGGTCGGCGCGTCGCTATATCAAAGTCGCTGTTGCCTTCGGGCGGCCTCGAAGCGCAAGATATGGCAGTCGCCTGCCGGCTCGGGATCGCCGGAACAGCCTGTGTTGAGTACTAGGAACCGGAACAGAGTGCTTTTTCGACGCCGCGAGCCTGATGGCATTTTTGAGCGGGTGCGTACCTATCTTTGGCCGCGCCGCTCGTTCTCGCGCTCGGTGCAGTATTTCTCGAAGCGCATCCTGAGGCTGAAGGCCACCCCGCATGCCGTCGCCGCCGGCGTCGCGGCCGGCGTGTTTGCCTCGTTCTTCCCGCTCGGCTTCCACTTCGTGATCGCCGCCGTGCTGTGCTGGGTGATCGCCGGCAATCTGGTGGCGGCCGCGCTCGGCGCCGTGTTCTTCGGCAATCCGCTGACCTTTCCGCTGCTGTGGGGTGCATCCTGGGAAACCGGCAAGCTCATCCTGCACGAACGCCTGCCCAAGCACGGACCGCCCGAGCACCTCGGGGAAATGATGCACACGCTTTCGTTCGCGAAACTGTGGCACCCGGTGCTGGAGCCGATGCTGATCGGCGCGGTGCCGCTCGGCCTCGTCTTCGGCCTGTTCTTCTACGGCATCACCCGATGGGGCATGACCGCCTTTCGCGAGCGGCGCAGGAAGCGCATGGCCGAGAGGGCACACAAGGCCAGGCTCGGTGGTCATGGCGGGCGGGAAGTTCCCGCGGAATGATCATCGGCATCGGCAGCGACCTGATCGATATCAGACGCATCGAGAAGTCGCTGGAACGGCACGGCCAGCGCTTCATCCAGCGCATCTACACCGAGGTCGAACAGGCCCGCTCGGAAGGCCGCGTGGCGCGCGTCGCGTCCTACGCCAAGCGCTTCGCCGCCAAGGAGGCCTGCGCCAAGGCGCTGGGCACGGGCATGGCGCATGGCGTCTTCTGGCGCGACATGGGCGTGGTCAACCTGCCCGGCGGCAAGCCGACCATGGCGCTGACCGGCGGCGCGGCGGGACAGCTCGGCAAGATCCTGCCGCGGGGGCATAGGGCGGTAATCCACCTCACCATCACCGACGATTTCCCGCTTGCTCAAGCCTTTGTGATCATCGAGGCGTTGCCCGCCGAAGAAGCGCCACATTGATTGCTTCTGACCTCCGGCTGACGTTGCCCAGCGCGCGCCGAGACTCTATACCAACCAACGCACAATCGAGGACGACATGAGCGTGGCTGAAAAATCCGAGAAGAAATCCGGCGGGCTTGGCGAAACCGTCAGCGTCATCATTCAGGCGCTGCTGCTCGCGCTGGTCATCCGCACCTTCCTGTTCCAGCCATTTTCGATCCCGTCCGGATCGATGCGCCCGACCTTGCTCGAAGGCGACTATCTCTTCGTCACCAAATGGTCCTATGGCTATTCGCGCTATTCGCTGCCGTTCGGTCCCGATATCTTCTCCGGCCGCATCTGGGGCTCCGAGCCGAAGCGTGGCGACGTGGTGGTGTTCAAGTTCCCGCCGGACCCGTCCATCGACTACATCAAGCGCGTCATCGGCCTGCCTGGCGATAAGATCCAGGTCAAGGACGGCCAGCTCTTCATCAACGGCGCCGGCGTGCCGCGCGAGAAGGTCGGCCAGATCGACAACCCTGATATCACCGAGGTCGATCGTCCGGTCGATGTCTATCGCGAGACGCTGCCCAACGGCATCACCTATGACACGCTCGACCTGACGCCGAACTCGATCGGCGACAACACGCGCGAGTTCGACGTGCCGCCCGGCCACTACTTCATGATGGGCGACAATCGCGACAACTCTTCCGACAGCCGCTTCACCGTCGGCTTCGTGCCGGAAGAGAACCTGGTCGGCCGCGCCAACATCATCTTCTTCTCGATCGCAGATGGCGCGAGCCCGCTCGAAGTCTGGAAGTGGCCGTCGCTGATGCGCGCCGCGCGCCTGTTCCATTTCGTCAGCTAGCTGATGGTGTCAACGAAGCGGCTCACCGC
>NZ_RZOF01000281.1:0-8351 GCF_003998955.1 Mesorhizobium sp. M4B.F.Ca.ET.017.02.2.1
GTATATAATAAGTATAAATATAAGCTTTGACTTGAATATCGTGGCGACGGGCAGCGGCGCTGGTGGCCGTTCCTACAGCCAGCCACCCGAAAAGCCGGCGCGTCGCAGGCCCGTGGTAATGGCCGGCACACGGCGCATCAGCTGCCACAGGAAGTCCGACCGGTAGTTCTCGATCATCAGGGCGATCGGCCCCTGGTTGATGCCGACATGGTCCGGCGATACCCAGCCGCAGGCGCGGCCGTCGGCGGCGGCGATTGTCGGATTGAAGCTGGCGGTGAAGCCGTAAGGGTTGCCCTCGTGCAGGTCGATCTCGTGGAAATGGCGCAACGCCGGCAGGACGATCTCCGGCGCAAACGGCAATGAGGTGATCGCCGCCCATGGCGACAAGGTGCCGTCATCGGGGCCGAAGGGCGCCCCGCGCGCCAGATAGCCGAAGAAGCGTCGGTCGCCGATCGTCATGTTGAGTTTTTTCAGGCCCGGGCCGTCGCTGGCGGTGATGCCCCAGCAATTCTCGTCATAGCCGACGAAACCCTTCGGATTGCGGATGGCATAATCGCGCTGCAGGTAGCTCGCCGCGCGGCTGTTCTCGAAATAGTCGCTGCCGTGCTCCCGCATGAAAGCGTCGCGGATGCCGCGAAAATCGATCCAGACATGCGAGAACTGATGGATGAAGAGCGGGCCGGCATAGACCAGTTCCCGGCCATAGATCTTTTTCCACTTGTAGGTGGAGAGCCAGGCTTCATAGCTCTCGCGCGGCAGCGGGTGGGTCGGCGAGCCGAGGCCCAGCACATAGAGGATCACCGCCTCGTCATAGCCTTGCCAGCGGTAGCGCAGGAAGCCCTTCTCGGGCAGCCAGCCGTGGGTGACGGTCGCGCCGCCGTTCTGCGCCCAGCGCCAGTCGGCACGGCGGTAGAGCGCATCGGCAAGCCGGCGGATTTCCAGTTCGGCCTCGTCGTCGGCGTCAAAATAGGCGCCGGCGGCCAGCACGCCGGCAAGCAGAAGCGCCGTGTCGACGGTGGACAGCTCGCATTTCCAGACGCGGCGGCCGGTCCGCATGTCAAGGAAATGATAGTAGAGGCCCTTATAGCCGGTGGCGTCGGGCTCCGGTCCATGCGGCGCGTTCCAGAAGAAACGAAGCGTGGCGAGCGTCCGTTCGACGGCGGCGTCGCGCGTCATGAACCCGCGCTCGACGCCGACGGGATAGGCCGACAGAGCGAGCCCGACGGCGGCGATGCTGGCGGGCGACGCCGGCGTGTTGCGATCGGCGATCAGTCCGTTTGCCGGGTTGGCCTCCTTGAGAAAATAATCGAAGGACAGGCGCTGGGTGGCCGAGAGAAGCTCTTCGTTCAGCGTTTGGTCGCTCGATGCATCCATGGCTGCCGATATAGGGACCTTCGCCGCGCTTCCCACCTTTGGGGCGTCAATGATAAGCGAGGAAGGCGAAGGCCGATAGCGAGGAGCGCGTCGACATTCAGTCTGAGACGCTGCTCTTCGGTCGCAACCCGGCGCTGCAGCTGATCCGGATTGGACCGCAATGTCGGGCGCACTGCCATCTGGCCCTGCCGTTTGCCCTGAGATATCCGCGGCCAGATGAGTGCAGCCGTGAAGACATCCAGCCTGACAGGCGCCGTTTCCCCGTTGGTCCCGGTGCTCGTATGCGCGCTCGCGATCTTCCTGCTGTCCGGGATGGATGCGGCGATGAAAACGCTGGTTATCGCCGTGGGCGTCTACAATACGGTGCTGTGGCGCAGCTTTCTCGCGACAGCAGTCGCGGGCGCAGCTTGGTCGGCGGGATCGCGCTCGCTGCCAACCATTGCGGTGCTAAGGCTGCATGCGCTGCGGGCCGTGGTTGTCGGCATCGTCCTGATATCATTCTTCTGGGGGCTTGGCAGGCTGCCGCTCGCGGAGGCCGTCGGGCTGAGCTTCGTTGCGCCGCTGATCGCTCTCTTCCTCGCCGCGCTGTTGCTGGGCGAGCGGGTCCGGCGCGAGGCAATCTGGGCATCGATGGCCGGCATCGCCGGCGTGGCGATCATCGTATCCGGCCAGTTCGGGCAGGCAAGCTATTCGCACGATGCGCTGCTTGGCACGGCGGCGGTGCTCGTATCGACGGTGTTCTACGGCTACAATTTGATCCTCGCCCGGCAACAGGCGCAGGTGGCCAAGCCAATCGAGATCATGTTCTTCCAGAGCCTCGCCGTTGCAATCATCCTCGGCCTCGCCGCGCCCTGGCTCGTCGTCGCCCTGCCGGCCAATCTTTGGCTTCCCCTGGCCGGCGTGACCGCGCTGTCGCTCGCCGGCCAATTCCTGATGAGTTGGTCCTACGCCCGCGCCGAAGCGCAATATCTCATTCCAACGGAATACTCGGCCTTCATCTGGGCGATCGCGTTTGGCTGGTTCTTCTTCGACGAGGCAGTCACATGGACGACGCTCGCGGGAGCATGCCTGATCGTCGCCGGCTGCCTGATCGCCGCGCGCGCGAACCCGAAGCTTGCCGAGCCGATCGAGGCAGCCGTTTGACCGTCGCGGTCAGCGCCTTTCGGAATCGCGAAAGATCCCGGTCTCCACCTCGTGCATGAAGTGAGCGATGAGCGCCGCGCATTGGCGATGGTGCGTCTCAAGCAGCATGTGGCCGCTTTCAAAGACATGGATTTCGATGGCGTGGAGGTCGCGATTGTAGGCCATGATCTCATCCACCGCGAAGAAGGCGTCATGCCGGGCCCACAGCGCAAGGCAAGCTGGCCGGTGGTTGCGCAAGTAGGCCTGGATGGCGGGGAAGCGCGCGATGTGTGAGCCATAATCCGTGAAGAGTTCGAACTGAATGTCAGTGTTTCCGGGCCTCTCCAGGCGCTCGGTGTCGAGATGCCAACTCTCGGGCGGAAACAAGACCTTCAGGCGTTCGGGCAGACCGCCGATATACTGGTTGCGGGTGCCCTCGAAATTCATCCAGTCCGGCAGCTTGGCGCGGTTGTCGTCCGTCGGTTCGGCGAAGAACACCTTGGGTGCGTCCCAATCCGGTCCCAGCCCCTCCTCATGGGCATTGCCGTCCTGGACGACCAAGCCGAGGATACGATCCGGCCGTCGTGTCGCGAGATGATAACCGACGGGCGCGCCGAAGTCGGTGATGTAGAGAAAGAACCGCTCAAGACCGAGGGCCTCAATGAATGCCTCGATCGTGTTGGCGAGGTTCTCGAACGTGTAGTCATAGGCGTCGGTGGAAGGGGCGGACGAGAAGCCGAAACCGGGCATATCCGGCGCCACCACATAGGCTGTCTCGGCCAGTGGCTCGATGATGTTGCGATAGACATGTGAGGAAGTCGGATATCCGTGCAGCAGCAGGATTGCCGGACGGTCCGGGTCGCCGGCATGACGGTAGAAAATGTCGAGGCCGTCGGCACGGATGGTTTCGTGGCGTGTCTTGTAAAGATCGCTTCGCATCGTCTTTCTCCCATGGTTCCCGTGCTGCTGGCGACGCTCTGGCTTTGAAACCGTATATCTGTATGATGGCGGTTACATCGTAACTGTGTAATGCGGTTAATGGGGTTATGTTCCATGGCGCAGGCCTACACCGAATGGGTGCCTGAGCACTTCATAGGCGGGCATGCCGCCCTGGACCTGTCGAACGCCGTGTTCGACCGGCGCGTGCCAGCGCCCGACAATGAGCTGTTCAAGTCGACCCAGGATGTTGCCAACTGGTTGATGGCTTCAGGGCTTGCCGACCATCACCAGGCGCAGGCCGTTTCCGAGATCGAAGATGGGCGCTTCGTGGAACGGGTTCGCGAAGTCCGTGAAGCGTCTTTTCAGATTTTTGAGCCGATCGCCGCGGGCAAACCGTCCGCGACCGAGGCGCTCAGCGTCCTGTTCTCATGCGCGGCGAGCCCGCTGGCCACCGGGTCGGTCGACTTGCACGACACCAGACCGCGGCCTGGCCAGTGGCGGGACCCGGATGCCGTCACGGCGTTCCTTGCTTTGCTGTCGGTCCAAGCCTTCTTCAGCTTGCCGCGGGACAGGCTGCATTCCTGTCCTCGCTGCGGCTGGCTTTTCCTCGATACGTCGCGCGGCGGCAAACGCCGCTGGTGCAGCATGCGCACCTGCGGCAACCGCGAGAAGGTCTCGCGCCATAGGGGGCATAGCGCCGCCTGATGTCAGCGCGCGATCTGGCGGTGACCATCCGGCAGGCGGGTGGCGATCAGCTTGTCGATGCGGCGGCCGTCCAGGTCGACGACCTCGAAGCGCCAGCCCTGCGCGTCGACGCATTCGCCGGTCGCCGGCAGGTGGTGCAGGTGCGACAGCACATAGCCGGCGACGGTCTCGTAGTCGCGGTTCTCCGGCAGGTCGATGCCGAGCACTTCGGCCATCTCGTCGGCCTGCATGTAGCCGGCGAGCAGCCAGGAGCCGTCCTCGCGCTTGACGGCATTCTCCTCCTCGCCCGCGTCGAGGTCGGAGCGGAAGACGCCGGTGATGGCTTCCAGTATGTCGGCCGGCGTGACGATGCCCTCGAAGTGGCCGTACTCGTCATGGACGAGCGCCATCGGCACGTCGGATTCCTTCAACTTCTGCAGCACGTCCAGCGCATCGGCCTGATCGTGGACGATGGGCGCGGCGCGCACATGGTGGCGCGGCTCCAGCACCTTGCCGCCGAGGATCGCGGCCAGGACGTCGCGTGTCTGGACGACGCCGACCATGGCATCCACATTGCCGTCGCCGGCCGGCAGGCGCGAATGCTGGGTCTCGATCAGCAGCTTCCTGATGGTCGCCTCGTCTGATTGCAGGTTGATCCAGTCGACCTCGGTGCGCGGCGTCATCACAGCGCGCACGGCGCGGTCGCCGAGCCGCATGACGCCGGCGATCATGCGGCGCTCGTCGGATTCGATGGTGCCGTGATGCTCGGCCTCGGCGACCAGCATCTTGATCTCCTCGTCGGTGACCTTCTCCTCGCTCTCGCCGCGCTGGCCGAGCAGCCAGAGGACGGCGCGGCCGGAAATGTCGAGCAGGAAGACGAGCGGCGCCGAGATGGTGGCGAGGACGGTCATCGCGGGCGCCGCCCGGACGGCGACGCGCTCGGGATCGCGCAGCGCGATCTGCTTCGGCACCAGCTCGCCGACAATCAGCGAGGCATAGGTGATGATGGCGACGACGATGCCGACGCCGAGCGGATCGGCAATGTTCTCGCGGATGCCGTTCGAGGCGAGGAAGGCGGCCAGGCGCTCGCCGAGCGTGGCGCCCGAAAAGGCGCCGGAGAGAACGCCGACCAAGGTGATGCCGATCTGCACCGACGACAGGAACTTGCCGGGATTGGAGCCGAGCGCCAGCGCGCGGCCGGCGCCCTTGACGTTGCGGTCGATCATCGCCTTGAGGCGGGCGGGGCGTGACGAGACGATGGCAAGCTCGGACATTGCCAGAAGGCCGTTCACGCAGATGAGGACGGCCACGGTGGCGATTTCAACGTATAGCATGAGGGGTCAATAGCATTGCTGCAGTGCATTCGAAAATAGCAGCGGCTATTGTTTTTCGGGGCGGCGTGCTGGTGCTGGGCAAAGATTGGCGCAAATACGCTAGGGCAGCGTCTTCAACACCCCGACCACCGCCATGCCATCGGTGAAGTACGGATCGCCGCCGCCGTTGCGTCCGGTCTTCGTCGCGCCGATGCCAGCCATTTCGCTGGTCGAGGCAAGCAGGCCAGCCTTGGCGAGGTCGCCGACGAGGAAGTCGCGCTCGGCGTCGATGTCGGGGGCGATGTGATGGGTTATCGCTCCGGTGTCGTGGCTGAGGCCGACGCCACGGTCGAAGCTCGCGGCACCGAGCCAGAGCGGACGACCGTCATCGCCGACCGTGTTGGTCTGCCAGAAGCGGACATGGTGGCGCTGGTCGGCACTGTCGCCGACCGGCTTTTCGAAGGCCAGGTCCTGGGCGCGGCCCTCGAACAGCAGCCTGCTCATCGGCGCATCGGGATAGGGACGCGAAAACAACACGCTTTCGCCGATGTCGATGGCGGTTCTCAGCGAGACGGCGTCGGCCGTGTCCCAGCCGGCGACGGCGAAGGCGTGCACCACCTCCTTTTCGGTGCCGACAAGGCCGACATTGATCGGGTCGCCCGGAATGCCTTGCGGCGTATGCGTCACCATTTCGAAGTGCTGCGTGCGATAGCCGCGCTCGCGCCAGGTCCAGAATTCCGGCGCGGCGACGTAGGCCAGTCCCAGATATCCGGCGCAAAGTGCCGCCAGCCAGGTCGACGCGCGCCGCCGAAGGCTTCGCTTACTCACGAGAGGCCACTCCCAAACGCATGCGTCACCTTATGCGCCGTTGCATGGGTTGGGCAAAGGGAACCGCTCGTCGTCAGCGGCAGGCGCGGTAGCCGTTCCTGCGGTTCTTGATGTCGAAATGGAAATGGTTGCGGTGGTCGTAATTGTAGCCGGGGCCGAGCACCGTGGTGAAATACTGGCAGCCGTCGGCGCGCACATTGTTAAGGAAGCCGCGGGTGCGGAAGGCGAACAGGCCGGGCTTGCGCACGTCGATGTCGTCGCCGTTGTTGAGCTCGATGCTCATGACGTCGAGCGCGTTGCCCTTGCCGTGCTCGGACAGGACGCCTTCGCCGGCGATGTTGCGGCAGGAATAGCTGGACCCCTGGTGGATGGTCCTGACGCCTGAGAAATAACGCCAGCGAGCGGCAGGCACCAGCTCGTTCCTGGTCCAGGTTGCGAAGGTGGCAGCCATGTTGCAGGTCAGCGTCGCGGCGGGCTTCATCTGGACGCTGCCGATGGCCGAAACCCTGACAGGAAAGTCGATGCCGCACTGGCCCTCATGGATCGGCTGGACATCGGTGTAGGCGACGCCGAGGCGCTTCAGCTCGTTGCGGCAGTCGACCTCGCTGGCCGGCATCTGCTCGGTCGGCGACATCGGCTCGTCCATGCGCGGATAGGCGGCGGTCACGTAGGGGTTGGACGGAACGAGGCGCTGCATGCCGGAATACTGTGGCGTTGAATATTGGGGCACTGGATATTGGGGCGCTGAATATTGGGGCGCCTCGGGGACGGCGGCGGTCTGGTTGCCGACATCGACTGCAGGCTGCAGCGAGAACACGTCGCCGGTGTTGCAGGCCGATACGGTCGCGATGGCAAGCAGCGTCACCAGCCTGGCGGCAGCGGAGCGCGCACGATTGTTCTGTCGCGCCATGGCAAGCACGGCGCCAAGTCTTCCGGCCATTGATAGGCGTCCCGTCCCAGAGCTGATCCCGCAGGGGTCATGCTGCCGATGGCATAAGGTTAATCCGCAAGAGTAAAGGAAAGATCAGCGCCCGCATTCACGCCTGGGGCCGAATTGCGGCGGTCACGAATTGCGGGGTCACTGGCAGAAGGTGCCGCCGTGGCGGCGCGGCTCCAGGTCGAGGTGGAAGTGCAGCGAATGGTCGGCATCGCTGCCCGGGCCAAGCACCGTCTTGAACGGTCCGCAGGCGGCCTTGCGCACCGTGCCCAGGAATTGCGCGTCCTGTTCGGGCGGCGCCGGCCCGACCTCGATTTTCCTGCCGTCCGCCAGCGTGAAGCTGGCAATGTCGAGCGCGTTGCCGAAAGCGTGCTCCGACATCTTGCCTCCGTTGTGGCGCGCCCGGCAGACGAAGGCGGAAGCCTGGCCGATCGACTTCAATTCCGTGCCGAACTTGGCCTCGACGGCAGGCTGGATGATGTCGGCGGTGAAGCGTGCCGCCGCCTCGGCCATCGCGCAGTTCAATTCAGCGCCGGGGCTGATAGCCATGGATTTGCCCAGCGTCTTCAGCACGATCGGGTAGGGGATCGAGCAGCCAATCTCGGGTTCCTGCTCGGCCTTGTGTTCCTCGAAGTCGACGCCCATCGATGTCAGCCGACGGCGGCAGGCCAGTTCCTCCTCTGGCATCTGTTGCTCGGGAAGGATCGCCGAACGAGGATCGGGCGGCGGTTTGTTGTCGCCGGATTCAGCCGGTTTTTCAGGTGGCTTCGGCGCGACGGCGGGCGGCTCGACCTCCGGTTCCGCCTTGTCGGGTCTTTGCGTCGGAATCGGCGCCGCGGCCGGCGCTTCAGGTTGAGTTTCCATCTCTGTTGACGGCTCCGGGGCCGAAGGCTCGGGCCGCTGCCGCTTCTCCTGCGGAGACTTTTCCTGATCGATCCGGTCGGATGCGTCGGCGTCCCTTGGTCCTGCAGCCTTCCGCTCTTCCTTCGTGGCGGCATCGGTCTGTTGCGCTTCCGCGGGACGTGGCTCCGGTACCGAAACATCGGCGGGTAAGATCGGCTGATCCTGCGTTTGGTGCTGCGTCAGCTCTGACGCGATATGCCGCTTGCCCCGCGATCTCACGCGGTGCTTGCTCCTCGGCCTTAGGGGCTGAT
>NZ_RZOF01000282.1:0-8308 GCF_003998955.1 Mesorhizobium sp. M4B.F.Ca.ET.017.02.2.1
GTCCAGGCGCGGCTGTCTTTGCCACCGCGTTGGGGGCCGCGGCCTTGGGCGTGGCGGCCGTCTTTGATGCCGCAGGCTTTGCGGCGGCAGGCTTGGTTGCCGCCGGCTTTGCAGCGGCAGATTTGGCAGCCGCCAAGCCGGTTTGGCCGGAGCAGGCTTGGCGGCAGCAGGCTTGGCCGCTGCTGGCGTCGAGATCAGCGCCGCGGGCGCTGGGGCGGAGGCCTTCGCCGCGCCGGATCCAGCCGGCGCTTCGCGCAGCCGGCGCTCGAGATCGGCGCGGGCACGACCGCAAGCATCGAGCTCACCGGTCAGCCTGTCGGCATCGGCACGCACCTTGTCGCGCTCGCTGCGCGTGCGCTCCAGATCACCGCGCAGGCCGTCGAGCTCGCCGCCCAGGCGGCCCCAGATGAACCAGCCGGCCACAACACCCACGATGAACGCCAGGAGCATGTAGAAAAAAGTGCTCATTCTCTCTCTCCAGTCCGATCCGTCTGCCGTGGCCTGGAGTGACGACCTTGGCGCAAGACCGTTCGATGGTTCCGCTGGGCGGAACAGCCGGCTTCAATCGAGCTGTCGGCGATCGGCTCTTCGCCATGGCCAACGGCCGCATCGCATTCGCCGAAGGTCGCCACCGGCCGAGATTGTCCCTTGCCTGAGCTCCGGCTGAGCTTGAGGCCGGACGCTACCATACGGCTTGTGGAAAGCTAACGGAAAAAATTCCCCGGAGAGTCATTCAAGAACAAATATTTATGCCAAGAACAGGCCAGTCCCAACATGCGTTCCGTCTAAACTATTCTGGCGGCGGTCAGGGGCAGGGGCACCCTTCACTTGTCCAGCGCTTCCACCTCGTCGATCAGGCCGCCGATCACACCGAGCCCGATCTGCCAGAAGGCGGGGTTGGTGGCGTCGAGACCGAAGGGCGCCAGCAGCTCGGAATGATGCTTGGTGCCGCCGGCGCGCAGCATCTCGAAATACTTCTCCTGAAAACCGCACTCGGCATTCTGGTAGACCGCGTAGAGCGAGTTCACCAGGCAATCGCCGAAGGCATAGGCGTAGACATAGAAGGGTGAATGGATGAAGTGCGGGATATAGGTCCAGAACACTTCGTAGCCGTCGCGCAGTTTGATCGCCGGGCCGAGACTCTCGGCCTGCACCTCCAGCCAAAACTGGCCGAGCCGGTCGGAGGTCAGCTCGCCGTTCTTGCGCTCGGCATGCACCTTGCGCTCGAATTCGTAGAAAGCGATCTGGCGCACCACGGTGTTGATCATGTCCTCGACCTTCTGGGCGAGCATGGCCTTGCGCTCGCGCCGGTCGGTGGTCTGGTCGAGCAACGAGCGGAAGGTCAGCATCTCGCCGAAGACGGAGGCCGTTTCGGCCAGCGTCAGCGGCGTCGAGGCCATCAGCGCGCCCTGGCCGCCCGCCAGCACCTGATGCACGCCATGGCCGAGCTCATGCGCGAGCGTCATCACGTCGCGGGGCTTGCCCATGTAGTTGAGCAGCACATAGGGATGCGCCGACGGCACGGTCGGGTGGGCGAAGGCGCCGGGCGACTTGCCGGGCCGCACCGGCGCGTCGATCCAGTTGCGGTCGAAGAAGGTGCGGGCGATTTCGGCCATGTCGGGCGAGAAGCGCTGATAGGCCGACAGCACCGTGTCCCGGGCATCGTCCCAGCGGATGACAGCCTGCGGGGTCTCGGGCAAGGGCGCGTTGCGATCCCAGTGGTTCATCACTTGCATGCCGAGCCAGCGCGCCTTCATCGCATAGTAGCGATGCGACAGGCGCGGATAGGCCTCGCGCACGGCGGCTGCCAGGGCGTCGACCACGCTGCGCTCGACGCGATTGGCGAGGTGGCGTGAATCGGCGATGTCCTCGAAGCCGCGCCAGCGGTCGGAAATCTCCTTGTCCTTGGCCAGCGTGTTGGTGATCAGCGTGAAGGTGCGCAGATTCTTGCGGAAGGTCGCGGCCAGCGCCTCCGACGCCTGGCGGCGCACTTCGCCGTCGGCGTCCTGCAAGCGGTTCAGCGCCGGTTCCAGCGCCAGTTCCTCGCCGCCGACGTCGAAGCGAAGATCGGTCATCGTCTCGTCGAACAGCCGGTTCCAGGCGCCGCGTCCGGTGATCGACTTTTCATGGAAAAGCTGCTCGACCCGATCCTCGAGCTGGTAGGGCTTGTCCTTCCTGAGGTCGAGCACCCAGGGCCGATAGTGGGCAAAGCCCGCGTCGGCGGCGAGCGCGCCCTCGATCACCGCGTCGTCGATCAGATTGAGTTCGAGTGCAAAAAACAGAAGATGCGCGCTGGCGTCGGTCATCTTCTCCTGGATATCGCCATAGAGCTTGGCGCGCTGCGGGTCGGCGGTGTTGCCGGCATAGACCAGCCCGGCATAGGAGACGATGCGGCCGATCAGTTCCTCCAGCGACTCATAGGCGCGCAACGCTTCGCCCAGGCGGCCGGCGGCGCCGCGCTCGGCCTCGGCGGCAAGCGTGCCTTTCCAGCGCGTCTCGAAGCTGATCGCATCCTGCGCCGCCTTGGCGATGTCGCGCTTCAGCTCGGCCGCTTGCATGCCGGAATAGAGGTCGGCGAGGTTCCATTCCGGCAGGTCGCCGAGCTCCGCCGCGCCGTGACCGGACGCTACCGCCGCGAGCTGCCCATCAGAAACCATGCGCATCAAATACCTTCCAGAAGCTGGGGAAAAAGAGAAGCCGGTCAAATCCTAAGGAATTCGTTCACCGGGTTTTTTGAAACCTTATTTAGAACCCTGTGCCAAGATGATCCATGGGGATTTCTCGGGCCAGGCATCAACACAGTCATGACAGGTTCCATACTCATAGTCGATGACGATCCCGTGCAGCGCAGGCTGCTCGAGGCGGCAGTGACGAAATTCGGCCACGGCGCGATCGTCACCGACGGCGGCGAGGCCGGCCTCGGGGCTCTCGACGGACCCGGCGCGCGCGATGTGTCGGTGGTCATTCTCGACCTCGTCATGCCCGGCCTCGACGGCATCGGCGTCCTGAAGGCGATGCGCGAGCGCGGCATCCACGTTCCGGTCATCGTGCAGACCGCGCAGGGCGGCATCGAGACCGTCGTATCGGCGATGCGCCACGGCGCCTTCGATTTCGTCGTCAAGCCGGCCTCCCCCGACAGGCTGCAGACGGCGATCTCCAACGCGCTGAAGGTCGAGGCGGTCGAAGACGAGATGAAGCGCACGTCCAGGCGGCGCGGCGGCCACCTGACCTTCAAGGACCTGATCACGCACAGCCCGGCGATGGACCGGGTGATCCGGCTCGGCCAGAAGGCGGCGGCGTCCAACATCCCGATCCTGATCGAGGGCGAATCGGGCGTCGGCAAGGAGCTGGTGGCGCGCGCCATCCAGGGCAGCGGCGACCGCCGCTCGAAACCGTTCGTCACCGTCAATTGCGGCGCCATCCCCGACAACCTCGTCGAATCGATCCTGTTCGGCCACGAAAAGGGCTCGTTCACCGGCGCCACCGACAAGCACACCGGCAAATTCGTCGAGGCGCATTCGGGCACGCTGTTCCTCGACGAGATCGGCGACCTGCCGCTCGACGTCCAGGTCAAGCTGTTGCGCGCGGTGCAAGAGGGCGAGGTCGATCCGGTCGGCGGTCGTTCGACGGTCAAGGTCGACATCAGGCTGATCTCGGCGACGCACCGCAATCTCCTGCAGCAGGTCAAGGACGGCCGTTTCCGCGAGGATCTGTTCTACCGGCTCAACGTCTATCCGATCTTCGTGCCGCCGCTGCGCGACCGCCGCGACGACATTCCCTATCTGGTCAGGCATTTCATGGAGAAGGTGGCGCCTGCCGATCCGCGTCACCGTCCGCAAGGCATCTCGGCCAGGGCGCTCGCCATGCTGCAGGCCTATGACTGGCCGGGCAACATCAGGCAGCTGGAGAACGCCGTCTTCAGGGCCTCCGTGCTGGCCGAAAGCGAGCTGCTGACGGAAGAGGAGTTTCCGCAGATCCGCGCGCAACTGGAAGGCACGGTCAAGCTCGATGTCGAATTTGCCGCGCCAGCGCCTGAGCTGAACGGTGACGACGACGTGGCCGGCGAGCCGGGGGTGGTCGTGGCCGAGCCCGATCCGCCGGCAAGGCTGCAGCCGCGCTTCGGGACGCTGCGGGCACTGGACGAGCGCGGCAATGTACGCGCTCTGGCCGAAGTCGAACTGGAAATGATCAAGCTCGCCATCGACCATTACAATGGCCAGATGAGCGAGGTCGCGCGCCGTCTCGGCATCGGCCGTTCGACCCTCTACAGGAAGCTCAAGGAATACGGCATCGACCCGGAAAGCGGCCGCATCGAGCGCCTTGCATCCTGACCCGCCGAGCCCTGTTCGCAAGCTCCGGACCAGTTCCGTCCCCTGGTGCGGGCCCGCTCGGCATTGATCGCGGCGCCGGCGGCGCCGCAGCGACTCGATTATGGCTGCGATCACGCAATTGAGGCCCGCGGTAACAGATTGTGTTTCGGCCAAAGGCGGAAAAATGATCTAAACCAGCAATTTACCAAGAAACGCAGTGCAACATTTTTGACGGGATATCGCCACGGTGTTACCGCATTTCGGCTTCAATAAGCGATGATTAACCATTAGGATCGATATTCGGATGTGAGAACAACACATCCGTTTGGGCAAATCCGGGGACAAACGGCAGCCTGCAAGGCCATTTGATTTGAACCAAGTCGAACGACACACAGACGGGCGGCATTATCACATGAGCGTCTGGCCGAGATGGCTGGCTGCTGTGATTGTTGCGCTTGGTTTCCTCGCCGCGGCCGTGACCGGCGCCAGCGCCGAAGTTCGTTCGCTGAAGCTCTATCACCTGCACACGCACGAAAAGGCCGAGATCGTCTACAAGCGCAATGGGCGCTACGATCCCGAGGGCCTGCGCAAGATCAACATCATCCTGCGTGACTGGCGCCGCAACGAACCGACCAAGATGGATCCGCGGCTGCTCGACCTGGTCTGGGAAGCCTATCGGCAGAGCGGCGCCACCGACTACATCCAGGTCGTCTGCGGCTATCGCTCGCCGGCGACGAACTCGATGCTGCGCAGCCGCAGCCGGGGTGTCGCCGAGAAGAGCCAGCACATGCTCGGCAAGGCGATGGATTTCTATATCCCCGGCGTGCCGCTGAAGAAGCTGCGCAACATCGGTCTCAAGATGCAGGGCGGCGGCGTCGGCTACTATCCGTCGTCGGGCTCTCCGTTCGTGCATATGGATGTCGGCAATGTGCGCCACTGGCCGGGCATCAGCCGCCAGGAACTGGTCGGGGTCTTCCCGAACGGCAAGACGCTGCACGTGCCGAGCGACGGCAGGCCGCTGCCGGGCTACGAACAGGCTTTGGCCGCCTACAAAGCCCGTAAGGGCGCCGGCACCCCCAACATCGAACTGGCCAGCGCCGGCGGTTCGACCAAGCGGTCCGGCGGGCTGCTTGCTGCCTGGTTTGGCGGCGGCGATGACGAAGCGGACGACAGCGCCGATGTCGCGACTGCCGCGCCTGCGCCCAAGCCGAAGAGCGCGAAGCCGGCCGCGGTCGCCAAAAGCAGCAACCTGCCTGGCATCGCGATCGTGTCACCCAAGGACGCGCAGCGCGCCAACATTCCACAGATCGCCGACGACAATTCGGCCGATTCGGAACCTGAGCAGGACACGCCGGAGACGATCATCGCGGCGCTGCCGCCAAAGGAGGTCCCGCTGCCGGACTTCGCGCCGCGTCCGAAGACCGATGTCGGCCAGCAGGCGCCTGAGAACGTGCCGTTCGGCGTGGCCGACGCCTCGACGACGACCGAGCAGGGGGTGGCGACTGCGCATGCGCCGGTCAGCGTGCCTTTCGGCATGACCAATCCGACTGCTGCGGATGCCGCGACTGCTGCCGCAGATCCAGCGCAGGTCGCGGTCAACAACATCCCGCTACCGACATGGCGTCCTGACCGTTCGTTGCCGGCCGATCTCGCAGCGCAGGACAAGAGCGTGCTGCTGGCGCTGGCCGACACCGCCCAGCACAACAAGACCGCGACCGATGCGTTCTCGGTCCTGCCCAGCGCGCGTCCGGATGAGGCCAAGGCGGACGAGGTCAAGCCGGATGAAGTCAAGGCCGTTCTAGACGAGGCCAACGCCACGAGCGAGGCCAGTGTCGCGAGTGGCGACTATCAGGTCGCCTCGCTCGAGCCGCGCTCGGCATTCAACGATCCGTCCGGCGTCGATGCGGCCTCGCCGCGCGACGCCATCGCCAGCCGCCCGGCCGGTTCCGATCCGGCGCTGGCAATCGGTGCCGGCGTGAAGACGACGCGCAAGGAAGCCAGGGCCAGCGCCCGCGACCTGAAGCCTGGGCCGAAGGCAATGGTGGTTGCCGCCGCGCCGCAGGCCGCGCGCTGGGCACTGAACAGCGGCGAATACGTCGCCACGGTCTCCGGCGCCACGACGGCGCCGCGCTATGCCTACAACATCGTGCATACGCCGCCGAGCGAGGTCTATACGGCGGGCTTCCAGGCCGACAACCAGATGGCGGATGCCAACCGGTTCACCGGCAATGCCGTGAAGTTCCTCTCGGTCGCCCGTTTCCAGACCAAGTAGGCGACAGGCCAGACAATCGCAAAGCCGCGCCGGGCGACCCGCGCGGCTTTTGCTTTTGAGGCAGGCAATCCGCGGCGCCGTTCGGGTCGGCGCTGGCTTCGGCGGGGCCGGGATGCTAACGACGTGACGCCTGCTTTCCCGCTTCGTCTAACGGTAGGACAGCGCCCTTTGAAGGCGTGAATCGTGGTTCGAATCCATGAGCGGGAACCAGCGGCTGCCGACCCGTCAGCAACCGGCTCGGGCCTGCGCATCGCGCGCTGATTGCATTCCAGGCAACTGGCCCGGTCGGTAGCCGGCCGGGTCTTTCGTGTCCCGGACGCTACTTCTTGAGCTGGCTCGCCGCGCGGGCCAGGGCCTCGATCTCGTCCCACTTGCCGGCCTTGACCATGTCGTCCGGCGCTACCCAGGATCCGCCGACGCAGACGACGTTGGGCAGGGCGAGATAGTCGGCGGCGTTCTTGGCGCTGATGCCGCCGGTCGGGCAGAACTTCACGTCGGCGAGCGGCGAGGCGAAGGCCTTCAGCGAGGCAATGCCCCCAGATTGCTCGGCCGGGAAGAATTTCAGGAAGCGCAAGCCGGCCTCGCGGGCAGCCATGATCTCGCCGGGCGTGATGGCGCCCGGCAAAAGCGGCACCTCGCTGTCCTTCGCCGCCGCCAGGAGCTGGCTGGTGATGCCGGGGCTGACGATGAATTTCGAGCCGGCGCGTGCTGCCTGGTCGAACTGCCCGGCGTCGAGAATGGTGCCGGCGCCGACGATGGCGTCCTCGACCTCGCCGGCGACGCGCCGGATCGCTTCCAGCGCATCGGAGGTGCGCAGCGTGATCTCGATCGCCGGCAGGCCGCCACGGGCGAGCGCGCGGGCTAGCGGCACCGCATCGGCGACATTGGCGATCTTGAGCACCGGTATGACCGGCTGGCCATTGAGGAGCGACAGGAGCTTCTCGGTCTTGCTGGGCATTCGCTTGGTCTCTCCGGTATCGATCGATTTCAACCGATTAGCAGAAGGGGTATCCCGAGTCCACGAAACGAGGCGTGTCGCGATGTCACGTACCGGCGGCGCCGCTTCCCCGGATGGCGGCTGGCCGGCTCCGCCTTGAATCGGCTTTCACCACGGTTTAGTGGCATGGCGATGACAATTTCCACCCGAACCAATTCTGTGCGCGTCGCCGCGCTGTACAAATTTGCCCGGCTCGACGGCTTCGAGGCGCTGCGCGCGCCGCTCGCGGCGTTCTGCTGCGGGCGCGGCATCAAGGGCACGCTGCTGCTTGCGCATGAGGGCATCAACGGCACGGTTGCCGGCAGCGAGGCCGACATCGCCGCGCTGGTCGACCATCTGAACTCCATCGAAGGCCTCGCCGGCCTCGAGGTCAAATACAGCGCCGCCGCCGACATGCCGTTCCACCGCATGAAGGTTCGGCTGAAGCGCGAGATCGTCACCATGGGCGTCGAGGATCTCGATCCGGCGACCAGCGCCGGCACCTATGTCGCGCCCGCCGACTGGAATGCACTGATCTCGGACGAGAACACCATCGTCATCGACACCCGCAATGCCTATGAAGTGTCGATCGGCACCTTCAGGGGCGCGGTCGATCCGGCGACCGCAAGCTTCCGCGAATTCCCGGCCTGGGTCGAGCGGCATCGCGACCAACTCGAAGGCCGCAAGGTGGCGATGTTCTGCACCGGCGGCATACGCTGCGAGAAGGCGACGGCCTATGTGAAGTCGCTC
>NZ_RZOF01000283.1:0-8266 GCF_003998955.1 Mesorhizobium sp. M4B.F.Ca.ET.017.02.2.1
GGTCGGAGAATTCCTGTTCGTCGGCATCCAGGACCTCGGCCGCCTCGTCTTCGCTGAAGCCTTCGACCGCAACCAGAAGGAAGGCCTGGCGCGGGCGAGGGGCGATCGCGTTCAGATTGGCGGCCGCGCGCTGCTCCCATGCCGATTGCGCATGTTCCTGCGGAACGCGAATGGCGATCGAGGTGAAGAGCCGCGCGAAAACCTTGTACAGCGCGATGCGGTCGTTCGATGCCTGGGGGAAAATATCGACATCGGCGATGATGGCTTCGAGCATCGCGGCGACCAGCGCATCGCCGCTCTCCTGCGATCCGGAAACCGCGCGCGAGAAGCGGCGCAGGAACGGAAGGTGCGGCGTGATGGTGGCGGACAGGCTCATGTTGGACGTCTCCCTCAGATGACGCAATTGCATCAGGTGGCTATTGCATAGGTGGCTGGCCAAGCTGATTGCAAGCCCCGAGGAGCCAAACGCCGGCTTGCCGAAAAAGTTCCGGTTGCGATGGAACTAATATAAGGGGACGACGTTTGAGATCGGGATGGGCAACCAGATGAGGGGGCCGCTTTGCGTTGTATGTTAGGGGCGGCCAGGGTGCTGGAAATAAAGGGCGAAATGAAGGACATGACGAAAGACACTTCGGCCGGCGCCGCGGGCCGGCGTCGGGTTGTTTCCGGCGACCCCTTGGGGCCAAACTCGGAAATCGGCCGCAAACTCAAGCAATATTACGATGAATTGGTCTCCGACCACGTGCCGGACCGCTTCGCCCAACTGCTCAGCGAGCTTGAGCAGGCCGAGCCCGCGCGGAAAAAGGACTGAGGCATGGCGGCCGTCTCGCAGAGCTTCAAGACCGACCTGCTCGGCTCGATCCCGAGTCTGCGCGCCTTTGCCGTGTCGCTGACGCAGAACGCCGACAAGGCCGACGACCTGGTGCAGGAAACGCTGGTCAAGGCCTGGGACAAGCATGAGAGCTTCCAGCCGGGCACCAATCTCAAGGCCTGGCTGTTCACCATCCTGCGCAACGAGTTCTACTCGCAGATGCGCAAGCGCGGCCGCGAGGTGCAGGACAGCGACGGCATCATGACGGCGAGGCTCGCCGTCCATCCGGCCCAGCACGGCCAACTCGATCTCAAAGACTTTCGCGGCGCACTCGAACAGTTGCCGGAGGATCAGCGCGAAGCCATCATCCTGATCGGCGCGTCGGGCTTTTCCTACGAGGAGGCGGCCGAAATCTGCGGCTGTGCCGTCGGGACGATCAAGAGCCGAGTCAGCCGCGCCCGCGCCAGGCTGCAGGAGATCCTGAAAATCTCGGGCGAAGACGAGTACGGCCCGGACGCGATCTCGGCGCAAGTGACGGGGTCGAACGCCGCCTGACTATCCGGCCGCCTACCGCTCTATCCCTGTTTGACGAATTCCGGACTGAAAAACCGTGGCGTTGCTTGCTCAGGCGAGCGGTCCGCGGCCGCAGGCCGCCGCCACCGCTTCGACGAGGTCCTCGCCGGAGAAGGGTTTGCTGACCAGCCGGATCTCCGGAAAGGCCGTCTTCAATTCGTCCACCTCGGAGTGGCCGGAGGCGAAGATGAAGGGCAGGCCCGATTCGCGCAGCCGCGAGGCGAAGCCGAGGGTAGAGGTGCCGCTCAGCATCAGGTCGACGATGGCGGCATCGAATTGCGCGGCCACGTGCTCCGGCTCGATCTCCGCAAGGTCGCCGGCAACAACCACCTCGCCGGCGCCATAGTCGCGGCACAACTGTTCGACGTCGGCGGCGATCAGGAATTCGTCCTCGAGGACGAGAATCCGCAATCCGTCAAGCAATGGCACCTAGCGAAGTCTCCTTGCGGTAATGTCTTCCGGAAGAGGCAGTCATGAGCGCTATCGGGCGAGCTGTCATTTAAAAAGTTGTGTCGGAGCGCCGATGAAGTTTTGATGAGACAGGAAGGCGCGGTTCGGATAGGGCGCCGCGGCGCCGAAGCGCTTCGCCAAGTCCCCTTTTTTTGGCGCGGAACCTTGCCGTATGTTGGACGTTGAAAGCAAGCAAACGCAAGGAGTTAAGCTATGGCGACCGCCGCAGGAAAATCCGCGACAGACGGCCGGACGAGTCCCGACCTCGAAGCCGACATCAGGCAACTGAAGGCCGACATCGAAAAACTGACCAAGCAGTTGGCCAAGACCGGCGAGCACGGCTACGGAACGGCGCGGCGGGCGGCCACCGAGGGCGTCGAACAACTGCGCGCCCAGGGCGAGGCCGCCTTCGAAGGGTTGCGCGGCAATGCTAGGGATATCGAGGCGCAGATCGTTGCCAATGTGCGCGAAAAGCCGGTGACCTCGCTGGCGATCGCGGCGGGCGTCGGCTTCCTGTTCGCGCTTCTGGCGCGGCGCTAGTCCCACCCGATGGCAATGCTGGCATCGCTGATTTCGGCTCTCGCCTCCGGCGAGGCCTTGGCGGCGCTTGGCCGCGCGCGGACCGCGGCGATCGTCTACATAATCGTCACGCTCGCAGTGATTTGCGGCGTCGGCTTTCTCATCGGCGCGGCTTACATCTGGATCGCCGGGCTTTATGGCCCGATGGCGGCCTCGTTGGGTTTCGGCGTCGGCTTCCTGGTGATCGCCGGATCGGTCCTCATCGTTTACCGGCTGTCGGCGGGCCTGCGCGCGCGGCGCCGGGCGCGACAGCGCAGTGCCGACATGAAGGCGCTCGGCATCACCGCCGCGCTCGCTGCCCTGCCCGTCCTGCTCAAGGGAAAGGGCGGGCTCGGCGCCGTTCTCGCCCCGGCGATCGCGCTCGCCGCCTACGCCATCTACCGCGAGAATGCCGGACCGGATCGTGACGCCGACGATGCGGACTAGAGCCGGGCGCGCGGCGTGAATCCGCTCCGACGCACCGTGCTATGGACTATTTCGGCAGATCCTCGAGCGGTATCGATATTTCGGCAAAGACGCCATCCGGGCGGAACTCGTGCTTCACCGCGCTGGAAATGATTTTGGCCAGGCTGCGGCGGATCAGGATCGAGCCGAAGCCGTGACGGTCCGGCGGCTCGACCTGCGGGCCGCCGGTTTCACGCCAGGTCAGCACCAGATGACGGGCACCCTTCCTGCCTTGCGTCTTCCAGCCGAGCTCGACCCTGCCGGTGGCGACCGACAGCGAGCCGTATTGCAGGGCATTGCTCGCCAGCTCATGCAGGATCAGGCCAAGTCCCACTGCCTGGTCGGGGGTCAGCAGCAGGTCTTCTCCGGTGATCGTCATGCGCGGCTGCGCGGCGCTGTCGAACGGCTTGGCTTCGATCTGCACCAGTTCGTGGATGCCGATGCCACGCCATTCCCGGTCGGACAGGAGATTGTGGGCGGCGCCCAGCGCCTGCAGCCTGGCGCCGAAGGCTTCCAGGAATTCGCTCGGCTGCCGGGCGTGGCGAACGGTCTGCGTCGCCAGCGCCTGCACCGTGGCCAGGGTGTTCTTGACGCGGTGGTTCAGCTCGCGCAGCAACAGGCGCTGGCGCTCGTCGCCGAGCTTGCGCTCGGTGATGTCGTAGTTGACGCCGAAGATCAGCGTCGGCTTGCCGTCACTGTCGCGTTCGATGACGCGGCCGCGGGTGGCGATCCAGCGCGGCGGGTAGATGCCCTTCACCCGGTATTCGCCGAAATAGTCGTCGCTGCCGGTCAGCGCGTCGCGAAAGCGCGTCTCGGTCTGATAGACGTCGCGCGGATCGATGGCCGCCAGTATGTCGCGCGCCTTCAGCCGGTTCGAGCGCGGCAGGTCGAAAAGTTCGGACAGCAGGACGTCGCATTCGATGATGTCGGTGCGGATGTCCCATGCCCAACTGGCGAGCGAGGCGGCGTCGAGGGCGATGGCGCGACGCTTTTCCTCCTGTGCCAGGGCCTCCTTTGCGATAGCGCCGCTGCGGGTGGCGTCCTTCAGCGTGAACAGGCTGGCGGCGAGTTCGGCCAGTGCCTTCAACTGGCCGAGCTGGACTGCGGACGGAAAGGCGTGCGGCTTGCGGTCCAGCACGCAGAGCGTGCCGATACGGGCGCCCGCCACGACCATCGGGACGCCGGCATAGAACTGGATCCGATGCTTGCCGCTGACTGCGGGACTGGCGGCGAAGCGCGGGTCCAGGGTCGCGTCGGTCACCACCATCGGCTCGTCGCCGGCGGCGATGGCATGTGCGCTGAAGGGCATTCCCGCGGTGGTTTCGGTTTCGTCGAGGCCAAGGCTCGACTTGAACCACTGGCGCTCGGCGTCGACCAGGGTGATCAGCGCGATCGGCGCCTGGAGCACAGCGGCGGCAAGAGCTGTGATGCGGTCGAAATCAGGATCGGGCGCCGTATCAAGCAGACCGTGAAGCACGGCAAGTCGATCCTGCGCCTTCACGACGCCAAGGACGTCGGCCGGCAGTCCCGGCGTTTTGCGAACCCTGCTATCCACCAAGCCCCCAAATGCCGCGTCCCGCTGCCAACGGCCGCGGTGCCGACCAATGCGTACGCCCCAGGCTCCGGAACCTTCGCGGCGAGGAACCGTTACCCGACCATATTCTGCCAGACGCGCCGGCCGGTGCCAAACGATACGGAGGCCGACCATGACCAAGATCATCCCCGAGGAGAAAGCCCGTCAGGGACGCTGGGGCGTCAACGTGCTCAAGATCCTTGTCGCAGGCCTGCTTCTGGCATTCGTCGCCTGGGGGGTCGCGGAGATTTATGGGGAAGTGATCAAGGCTCCGACCACCGAACAGGGGCCGAAGGGCTAGCGGTCGCGCCAATGTCGTTTCCCTATGCATCACGCCGCCTCCGCCCGTTCCCTATGCATCACGCCGCCTCCGCCCGTGCGATGCGAGACGGGACCAGCACCCTTAGCGCTCCGGGGTGAATTGCGATCTCGGTCTCGCGTTCGAGCTTGACCAGCTCACCATCCATGACGGCGCGGTATTTGCTGCTCGCGGCATGGATTTTCAGTCTCGCACTCTCCGCCTGATGGATTTCGACATGGGCGCTGTCGCGCCATTTGCCGCGCGCCATGTCGAAGAAGACCCTGACCAATTCGCCGCGCCTGCGCGCCACCGAGATGTAGATGCCGAGTACGCCGCCGGTGGGATTGTCGGCATAGGGCAGGTGACCTTCCCCGAACAGGTTGTTGGTGACGCCGATGCCGGTGGCTCGGGTTACGATTTCCGCCTCGCCGATGGTGAGCGTCGCCTTCAAGGCCGGCGGGTTTTTGATCGTCGCCCAGGCGGCACGCGCCGAGGCCCGCATCTTGCCGAGGCGTGAGCCAAATTCCATGCCCTCGCGCAGTTGCACCATCTTGGCGTGCAGGCCGATGGAGAATTGGTGCACGAAAGGCCGGCCATTGGCGCTCGCCATATCGACTTCTATCACCTCGCCATCGGCAAAGGATTTCAGCGCCGCATCCAAGGTCTGCGGAACGCCGAGCCCGCGGGCAAAGAGATTCATCGTGCCCGCCGGCAGGATGGCCAGTGCCGTCTTGCGGTTCATCAGCAGGCCGGCCGCGGTCGAAATGGTGCCGTCGCCGCCGCCGGCCAGTACGACGTCGATGCCGCGCCGCCGGACCGCCTTCTGCAAGGCCGCCGCAATGTCCTTGCCGGCAACGACATCGACGTCGATGGAATGGCCGGCCGCCTCCAGCGTCTGGCGCAGCCGGTCACAGAAGCCGGAAAGATCGGTGGTCCGCAAGGTGCCGCCGTCCCGGTTCAGCACCGCCGCAAATCGCATGCCCCGCTCCGTTTCGCTCACCGAGCCGCAGGGCTCAGCCGCAGGCTGAAACGGAATGCCCGGAGAAAGGTTCCAGGGTCCGCCGAAACACGGCAGCCGGGCCAGCAATTTCATGGGCTTGTCCGGAGCGGGAAGCCGCCTTTTTCGGAACAACGATCTGGTCACGACGTTGTGAATCTGTAGAAGCGCCGCGGCCGCTCTTCCAGCGACCCTGCGGTGTGCCCGAAAATCATGCACGAGGAGGAAGCATTATGATCCGCACCCTTTTTGCGACCACCGCGCTCGCCACGCTGATAGCAACCGGCGTCCAGGCGCAAACCGCAACGACGCCCGCGCCAGCCACGCAGAACGAAGCGCCGGCCGTTCCCGTGATGCGCGCCGAGGGCAGCCTCGCCACCAACATCATTGGCGAATCCGTCTATAACGGCACCGCCGACGATGCCCAGGATATTGGCAAGGTCAGCGATGTCGTCTTTGACGAGACCGGCAAGGCAAAATCCGCCATCATCGGCGTGGGCGGTTTCCTTGGCATAGGAGCCAAGGACGTCGCCTTCGACTATGACAAGCTGCAATGGGTCGAGAAGAACGGAGACCGCTGGCTTGTCGCGGAGACCACCAAGGAAGCCCTGACGGCGCTGCCGGACTTCGACAGGAAGCCCTATGATCCGGCACCGGCCACCCAGACCGACACGACAGCGCAGGCGCCGGCGACCACGACGGAAGGCACCGGTGCGCAGAAGCCTGTCGACATGAATGCCGCTTCGGCTGAGCCGGTGAAGAAGGCAGATGGCAACCTCGCCACCAACATCATCGGCGAGTCCGTCTACAACGGCACCGCCGACGATGCGCAGAACATCGGCGACGTCAACGACATCGTGCTCACCAAGGACGGCAAGGTCGAGGCGCTCGTCATCGGTGTTGGCGGCTTCCTCGGCATAGGCGAGAAGAACGTCGCCTTCGACTTCGCCAAGGCCAAGTGGGCCGAAAAGAACGGCGATCGCTGGCTGGTCGCCGAGACCACGAAGGAAGAGCTGCAGGCGCAGCCGGACTTCAACCGCAAGGCCTATGATCCGGCGCCGGCAACCACCGCGTCGGCTGAGGTGCCAAAGGCCGCCGCTCCAACCGCAACCGCTCCGGCGCCGGCCGAAAAGACGGCCGAGGCCCCGGCAGCGCCGCCAACCCCTGAAGCCAAGACCACCGACCCGACGCAGACCGCGGCGATCGACAAGTCGACGCTGACGGAGATGCCGGTCGGCGAGATCCGGGGTGACGACCTGAAAGGGACGACCGTCTACGGCGCCAACGATGTCCAGGTCGGCGAGATTGGCGATGTCGTGCTGACGCCCGAGAACAAGCCGGACGCGGTGATCGTCGATGTCGGCGGCTTCCTCGGCATCGGCGAAAAGGAAGTCGCTGTCGGCATGGACAACCTCAAATTCATGACCGACAAGGACGGCAAGAAATATCTCTACACCACCTTCACCAAGGAACAGCTCGAAGCGCAGGCCGCCTACGACAAGGGCAGCTACGCCGAGAAGCGTGACCAGCAGAGGATGAAGGTGCAGTAGGCAATAGGAGTTGGGTGGCAGTAGGCAGTAGGCAGTAGGCAGTAGGCAGTAGGCAGTAGGGAAATGAGCTTTTCTACTGCCTACTGCCTACTCACATATCCAGCCACGCCATTCTCCGTCAGCTCCGCCAGCGCCAGCGACTGGTCGAGATGCTCCGCCCGCCAGGCCAGCAGCCTTTCGGCAAACTGCAGCCGCACCGCGAGATAGGCGGGATCGTTGGCGACGTTGGTCAGCTCGCTCGGATCCTTCTTCAGATCGAACAGCAAGGGCGGCAGGCCGCCGCCGAAATGCACATATTTGAAGTCTTGCGAACGGATGACGGCGAGGTTGCACTGGCGCGAGCCGATGCCGAAGTGGCGCTCGGCCTCGCCATCGGCCACCGAGCGGAAATCGAATTCCCAATGCGCTGCGTCGCGCCAATCGCGCGGCGCAGCGCCTTCCAGGAACGGTTTCAGTGAGCGGCCGTCGAGATGCGGTGGCGGATCCTCGCCGAGGAGATCGAGCAGGGTCGGCAGGATATCGACGGCCTCGCTGAAGCAATCGACGCTGCCGCCGGCCGCCTGGCCAAGGCGCGGGTCGCGGATGATCAGCGGGATGTGGTAGCTGCCGTCGAAGAAGCCGCCCTTGCCGAGCATGAAATGGTCGCCCATCATCTCGGCGTGGTCGGAGGTCAGCACGATCACGGTCTCGTCCCAGGCTCCCGCCGCCTTGAGCGCCTGCCAAAGGCGTCCGAGTTGCGCGTCGACCTCGGAGATCATGCCGTAATAGATGGCGCGGATGGCGCGGATATTGTCCTCGCCCCAGTCGCGCACCTTGCCTTCGGCGCCGGGGCGGAAGTTCTGCCGCATCCGGCGGTCGAGATCGTAAGCGAGGTACGGGTGGCTTTCCGCCTCGGCCTGCCAGTTCCCGGCGCGACTGAAAGCGGGGCCGTCGGCCGGATCATACATGGCGTTGTAGGGCTCAGGCACGATGAAGGGCGGGTGCGGGC
>NZ_RZOF01000284.1:0-8251 GCF_003998955.1 Mesorhizobium sp. M4B.F.Ca.ET.017.02.2.1
GAGCTAGATGAGGGATGACCCTACCACCACTTTTCCGGCTGAAATGTGCCGGCCGCCTGCTCGATGACATGCGCCGTCTGGAACAGCGTCTCCTCGTCGAAGGGACGACCGATGAGCTGCAGGCCGAGCGGCAGGCCCTTGGCGTCGAGACCGGCGGGTACGCTGATGCCCGGCAGGCCGGCCATGTTGACGGTCACCGTGAAGATGTCGTTGAGGTACATCTTGACCGGATCCGACGCCATGTCCTCGTCGGCAACGCCGAAGGCGGCCGACGGCGTTGCAGGCGTCAGGATGACATCGACGCCAGCGGCAAAGACGTTCTCGAAGTCGCGCTTGATCAGGGTGCGGACCTTCTGCGCCTGCAGGTAGTAGGCATCGTAATAGCCGGCCGACAGCACATAGGTGCCGATCATGATGCGGCGCTTGACCTCGCGGCCGAAGCCGGCGGCGCGGGTCTTCTCGTACATGTCGACGATGTCCTTGCCCGGCACGCGCAGCCCGTAGCGGACGCCGTCATAGCGGGCGAGGTTCGAAGAGGCCTCGGCCGGCGCCACGATGTAATAGGCCGGCAGCGCGTATTTGGTGTGCGGCAGCGAGATGTCGACGATCTCGGCGCCGGCTTCCTTCAGCCAGGCAATGCCCTTCTGCCACAGAGCTTCGATGTCCTGCGGCATGCCGTCGACGCGGTATTCCTTCGGAATGCCGACCTTCATGCCCTTGATCGGTTTACCGATCGCGGCCTCGTAGTCCGGCACCGGACGATCGACCGACGTGGTGTCCCTCGGGTCGACGGAGGCCATCGACTTCAACAGGATCGCGGCGTCGCGCACGTCGCGCGCGATCGGGCCGGCCTGGTCCAGCGACGAGGCAAAAGCGACAATGCCCCAGCGCGAGCAGCGGCCGTAGGTCGGCTTGATGCCAACCGTGCCGGTGAAAGCCGCCGGCTGGCGGATCGAGCCTCCGGTGTCGGTGGCGGTGGCGCCGGCGCAAAGGAAAGCCGACACTGCGGAAGCCGATCCGCCGGACGAACCGCCCGGCACGAGCTGGGCATTGTCCAGCGTGCGCTGGGTTTTCGCGCCGCCGGCCGAGACGAAGCCGCCATCGCCCTGATGCGTGGTCGGCATCACCACCGTATCGAGGCGCGAGCGCCGCCACGGATTGATGACCGGACCGTAGTAGGAGGTCTCGTTGGACGAGCCCATGGCGAACTCGTCCATGTTGAGCTTGCCCAGCATGACGGCGCCGTCAGCCCACAGATTGGCGGTGACGGTTGATTCGTAGCGCGGCTCGAAGCCATCCAGCACGTGGCTGCAGGCCTGGGTGTGGACGCCCTTGGTGCCGAACAGGTCCTTGATGCCGAGCGGAATGCCTTCCAGCGCCCCGCCCTCGCCCCTGGCGAGCTTGGCGTCGGAGGCCTTGGCCATGTCGCGCGCCTTGTCGCCGGTGACGGTGACATAGGCATTGAGCACCGGATTGGCGCGCTCGATCGCCTGGAGATAGGCCTCGGTGATCTCGGCCGCGGTGATCTCCTTGCCGCGCAGCCTGGCGCGGGCCTCGGAAATCGTCAGATGTGTCAGGTCGCTCATCAGGCAAGGCTCTTTTCGTAAAACACCGACCACTCGGAGTCGGGATAATCCAGCACCGGGCCGCAGCGCGAGAATCCGGCGCGTTCATAGACGGTCCAGGCGGCGGGGTGGCGGTCTCCGGTTTCCAGCACAAGGCGCTTCATCCCCTCGCCACGCGCCAGCGCCTCGACCCGTTCAACGATTTTCGCGCCGATCTTCTGGCCGCGATGCGAGGGCCTGGTGTACATGCGCTTGACCTCGCCAACGGCGCCGTCATGACGCTTCAGCGCGCCGCAGCCGATGGCAAGACCATTGTCGCGGGCGACGAAGACGGTGGTGTCCTTGCCTGCCATCTGCTCGACGGTCATGTGGTAGCAGTGTTCTGGCGGCGTCAGTTCGAGCAGCGTCGCGTTGAGCTCCTCGACCAGCGTGCGCACATCGTCCTGCAAGGCGGTCTCGACGGCGATCTCGATTGCCATCGGCCGGTTACTCCACGACCTTCGGAACGAGGAAGAAGTTCTCTTCGGTGGCCGGCGCGTTGGCGACGATGTCGGAGGCCTTGTTGCCGTCGGTCACGATATCCAGCCGCTTCTTCATCTCCATCGGCGTCACCGATGTCATCGGCTCGACGCCGGAAACGTCGACCTCGTTCAATTGCTCGACGAAGCCGAGGATGGTGTTCAGTTCGCCGGTCATGCGCTCGGCGTCCTCCTCGCTCACTGCAATGCGGGCAAGGTGCGCGACACGCTTCACTGTCTGAAGATCAACGGACATTTCTGTTGCCTCTGGAAAACCAGCGCTATAGCGGCGCCGCGCGCGCCGCGCAACCTGCATCGTCGCGCGCGGATGGCCGAGATCTGGGCTTAAGGCGGCGTCACGCCTTCGCAGAGGAAATAGCTGCCGCTGTTGCCGGCCTGCTCGCTTTCGTCGTCGACCGGGCGGACCGATACAAGATCGAGCTGCTTTGGGCTCATCTGCGTTACCGACAGCACATCGGGAAAGACAAAGCCCGGCTCCTGGCAGATGGCGGTGACCGCCCAGCTCGGCGAGCGTGTCGCCTTGGTGACCTGAAGGAACTCGCAATTGTATTCGACGCCTTGCAGGCCGTGGGCCGACAAAACGATGTTGCCGGCCTCGATCACATCCTGCAGCTTGCCCTTCTTGGCCTGCGCGCACAGCTCTTCGGATTGCAGGTAGACACCGTCGATGAAGTCCTCCGCCGCCGGCGCGGGAGAAGCGGCAACCAGCATCGAAACGCAAAGTGTCTGCCTCAAAGCCATGATTTCATTCCATTTCTCTCATGAATGATCTCGGCGCGACGCGCCTCTCGGCCCTATATCGTGATGGTCTGGCCGATTGCCGGCAAGGCCACTTTCACACCTGAGCCCTCCATTCCCGCGACGAATTTGTCGGCGGTCTGGTCGATGATCGGAAAGGTGCCGAAATGACAGGGCACGACTGTGTCGAAATGGAAGAAGCGCCGGCAGGCGAGCGCCGCCACCGCGCCGCCCATGGTGAAACGGTCGCCGATCGGCACGAGGCCGATCTTCGGCTCATGCAGTTCGTTGATCAGCGCCATGTCGGAGAAGATGTCGGTGTCGCCCATATGGTAGAGCGTCTTGTCCTCCGCGAAATGCAGGACCAGACCGCCGGGATTGCCGAGATAGGTGTTGGCGCCGCCCTCGCCGCCGAAGGACGATGAGTGCAGCGCCTGGACGAAAGTGGTGGTGAAGGCGCCGCAATCGACGGTGCCGCCGATATTGCCGGGATTGATCCTGCTGCCGTTGGCGCCTTGGCCGACCAGATACATGCAGATTTCGTAATTGGCGACCAGCATGGCGCCGCTCTTCTTCAGCACCTCCAGCGCGCCGCTGACATGGTCGTTGTGGCCATGCGTCAGGAGCACATGGGTCACCCCTTCGGCCGGTCCTTCCCAGCCGCCCGTCCAGGACGGATTGCCGACCAGATAGGGGTCGATCAGGATATTGGCTCCCGCCGTCTCGACGCGGAACGCCGAATGTCCATACCAGGTCAGTTTCATCAACGACTTCCTCGATTTTTGTTGCGCCAGAGGATAGAACGCCTCGGGCAAAATTAAAGGGCCATCACATTCGGTGCATCAAAAAGGATGCGCCGCACCGTGCGTCTGAAGGAAAGCCGTTTGGGCATCATATCGATCGAGGACTTGCCGGCGCGCCTCGTCGGCGGCAGGACGCTCGCCGGGCTCGACCTCGGCGACAAGACGATTGGCGTGGCGGTCTCCGACCGAGGCCTGGCATTCGCCCATCCGCGCCCCGTCATCATGCGGCGGAAATTCTCGCTCGACGCGGCGCTGCTGCTCGCGCAGCTGGAGAAGGACAATGTCGGCGCGATCGCGCTCGGTCTGCCAGTGAACATGGACGGTTCGGAAGGTCCGCGCGCGCAGAAATCGCGCGCTTTTGTGCGCAACATGGCTGCCCTGTCGGACCTTCCCTTCGTGCTTTGGGACGAGAGGCTGTCGACGGTCGCGGCCGAGCGGACGCTGATCGAAATGGATTTTTCGCGCAGGAAGCGTGCCGGCAAGATCGATTCGGCGGCGGCCGCCTTTATTCTGCAGGGAGTACTGGACCGGCTTCAGTCGCTCGGTCCAGACGCTCTTGCGGAACCGGATTCCCCCAGCGGGTCCTGACCCAGGCGGCGATGTTGCGGCGGCGTCGGAACGCCCACAGCGCCATCAGCAGGAAGCTGTCGAAGACGCAGGCCTTGGCCACCATGCCGGGAATGAGCGCCGGATCGATGCCCAGCATCTCGCCGTAAAGCTGGAATACCAGGTCGTGCAGCGGGCGGCTCAGCATCACATAGCCGAAATTCATGTCGTTGAGCGACAGGAAGAACCAGCCCCAGAACAGGAGCAGCGGAGCGGCCCAGAGCGCGAACAGCGTGCGCATCAGCGGCCATCCCTCGAATTCGCTTCCGGCCGGCCGGAAATGCGTGACAGCAGTGAACTGTGCGCGGCGCCTCGTGCCATGACATGGGCGGTCGCGCGGACTTCGGTGTCGGCCGCAAACGCCTCGACCCGCGCCGTGCGCTGCTCGGCCAGCACCGCGACATAGGATGCGAGCAGCGCGGTCAGTTGCACGGCGACGACCATGAACAGGCCGTCGATGCCTTGCGCCGCGCCGCCGACCAGAACCAGCGACAACACAGCCGAGGCGGAAATGAAGGCGATGCGCACGACACTGTCCGTGGCGTCGGGACTGGCCGCTATGTTAATCAGCGTCTCGACGAAGGCCCAGCAGAACAGCACCGCCACCACCAGCAGCGCGATCGCCAGCGGCGCCACGATGGCGGCGTTCTCCAGTCCGGTGATGCGGCCGTTTTCGACCTCAAGGCCGAGCACCGCAAGGGCCGCGGCGACGCCGCGATTGCCGTCGATGCAGATATACGCCAGTAGAGCGAAAACGATCGCCCAGTGCAAGGCCAGAAAGGAGGTCAATACGTGCCGCATGGCGTTCCTGCTTCGCAGGGCAAGGAACGGCATGGTTAACCAATCCTTGCTCCGGTGAGAACAGTGGGCCCTGCGGGTCGCCGCCGCAATGGAAACCATTCGTTAAGGTTAACGTGTATCCACAGGCTACGCGAGGGCCTGGCGGAACCCGCTCAGTTCACCGGCGGATAGAGCGTGTCGACGATCATGCGCGCATCGTGGCGCGAATCGAGCATGCCATAGGTGTTGCGCCACTGGCCGGCGAGACGCGTCTCGACGAAGGCGTCGGCGATCCGCCCTGCCCCCAACCGGCGAAGCTCGGCTGCCGCCGCCGACAGCGCCAGTTGCTCGGTAAGCAGGCGCGCCGAACCCTCGTCGGTCGCCGCCACCTGCATGGCCGCCTTGAGCACGCCAATGGTGCCGCGGCCGCCGGCGCCGAGATCGCGGTCGATGCCGGCGAGCACCTCCTCGAACAGGCCCGGCGCGCGGCCGAGCACGCGCAGCACGTCGAGCGCCATAACGTTGCCGGAGCCTTCCCAGATGGCGTTGACCGGCGCCTCGCGATAGTAGCGGGCAAGCGGCGCCTCCTCGACATAGCCATTGCCGCCGAGGCATTCCATGGCTTCGTAGAGCAGCGGCGGCGTAATCTTGCAGACCCAGTATTTGACCACCGGCGTCATGGCGCGGGCGAAGGCCGCCTCGCCGCGATCACTCGCCGCCTCGTCGAAGGAACGCGCCAGGCGGAACGACAGCGCCGTGGCGGCTGCGACATCGAGCGCCATGTCGGCCAGCACGCGCTGCATCAGCGGCTGGTCGATCAGGTTGGCGCCGAACACCTGGCGGTGGCGCGTGTGGTGAATGGCCTCGGCCAGCCCTGCCCGCATGATCGCCGACGAGGCGACCGCGCAATCGAGCCTGGTCAGCGTTACCATATCCATGATCGTCTTCACGCCGGCGCCCGGCTCGCCGACCATCTCGCCGATGGCGTTGACGAACTCCACTTCCGAAGAGGCGTTGGAGCGGTTGCCGAGCTTGTCCTTCAGCCGCTGGAAGCGGAAGCCGTTGCCGGAGCCGTCGCCGAGGATGCGCGGGACGAGGAAGCAGGAAAGCCCTTCCGGCGCCTGCCCGAGCACCAGGAAGGCATCCGACATCGGCGCCGACATGAACCATTTATGGCCGGTGAGCCGATAGAAACCGCTGCCGGCGCGTTCGGCCCTGGTGATGTTGGCGCGCACGTCGGTGCCGCCCTGCTTCTCGGTCATGCCCATGCCGAGCGTCAGCCCGGTCTTCTCGACCGGCGGCTTCTGGCTCTGGTCGTATTTGCGCGTCGTCACCCGCGGCGCCCATTCGCGGAACAGTTTCGGGCTCGCCATCAGCGCCGCCAGCGAGGCGCTGGTCATGGTGATCGGGCAGAGGTGCCCGGTCTCCAGCTCGGCGGTGATATAGAAGCGCGCGGCCCGCACCTGGTGGCGGCGGCCGATCTCGGCATCGCCGTTTTCCCAGACCGAGGAATGCAGCCCGTTGGCGACGGAACGGCGCATCAGGGCATGGTAGGCGGGGTGGAACTCGACCTGATCGATGCGCCGGCCCTGGCGGTCATGCGTCCGGAGCTTCGGCGTCTCGACATTGGCGAGGCGGGCCAGTTCCTGCGCTTCCTGCGTCAGCACGAAACGGCCGAGCCCGTCGAGGTCCTTGCGCACCGGTTCGGAAAAGCGCTCGGCAAGCTGGATCAGCAACGGATCGCCCCGCCAGGCGTTGCCGCCCGTCAGCGGCGGCGGCTGGTTCGTCACGTCGTCGGTCACGCCCTGTCCCTATCATGCGAAGGCCACGAATCCGAAGCCATCGGGCCTTATAGCCCAAGCGATGCAAGGCGCGCGACGAAAATACCGGGGAGAACGACCGCAATCCAAAGCTGGTGCTTGCGGCTGGGGACACCGCACCCTATAGCAGCGCCTTGAGATGACCGACGCTTCGTCCCTGCCGCTCTATCCCCACCGCCATCTTCTGGGCATCCGCGATCTTTCCCCCGCCGATATCGAGCTTTTGCTCGACCGGGCGGACCGGGCCGTCGCCATCTCGCGGCAACCCGAGAAGAAGACCTCGACGCTGCGCGGCCGCACCCAGATCAACCTCTTCTACGAAGCCTCGACCCGCACGCAGTCGTCGTTCGAGCTTGCCGGAAAGCGGCTCGGCGCCGATGTCATGAACATGTCGGTGGCAAGCTCTTCGGTGAAGAAGGGCGAGACGCTGATCGACACAGCGATGACGCTCAACGCCATGCGCCCGGATATCCTCATCATCCGCCACCAGTCTGCCGGCGCGGCGGCCCTTCTGGCGCAGAAGGTCGGCTGCTCCGTGGTCAATGCCGGCGACGGCGCGCACGAGCATCCGACGCAGGCGCTGCTCGACGCGCTGACCATCCGCCGCGCCAAGGGGCCGCTGGCGAAGCTGATCGTGGCGATCTGCGGCGACATCCTGCATTCGCGTGTCGCCCGTTCCAACATCATGCTCTTGAATGCGCTCGGCGCGCAGGTGCGCGTCGTCGCGCCCTCGACGCTGCTGCCGTCGGGCATCGACAGAATGGGCGTGATCGTCGCCCGCTCGATGGCCGAAGGCCTGAAGGACGCCGACGTGGTGATGATGCTGCGCCTGCAGCGCGAGCGCATGGAAGGCGCCTTCGTGCCGTCGATCCGCGAATATTTCCGCTACTTCGGCCTCGACGCCGAAAAGCTCAAGGCGGCCAAGGACGACGCGCTGGTCATGCATCCCGGCCCGATGAACCGCGGCGTCGAGATTGCGTCCGAAATCGCCGACGGGCCGCAGAGCGTCATCCAGGAACAGGTGGAGATGGGCGTCGCCGTGCGCATGGCGGTGATGGAAGCGCTGCTCGACCCGCGCCGCAACCACGAAGGGCGCGGCGCATGACGACAACGGTCTTCAGCAAGGCGCATGTCGTCGATCCTTCGCGCGGCATCGACGAGGTCGGCACGGTCATCGTCGACGGCAGGAAGATCGTCGCCGCCGGCAAGGCGGCGCTGAACCAAGGCGCGCCGGAAGGTGCCGTCGTCATCGACTGCGCCGGCAAGGCGATCATCCCCGGCCTCATCGACAGCCGCGTCTTCATCGGCGAGCCGGGCGGCGAGCATCGCGAGACGATCGCCTCGGCAAGCATCGCCGCGGCGGCCGGCGGCGTCACCTCCATCGTCATGATGCCCGACAC
>NZ_RZOF01000285.1:0-8223 GCF_003998955.1 Mesorhizobium sp. M4B.F.Ca.ET.017.02.2.1
CGCTGGCCGCTCTTTCCACGGCCGGCGCGACCTTGACCGGCGACGGCGTCTTCAGCGCCGGGCTGGTCTCGGGCGCGTCGGTCTTCGGCTTGCTGGCCTTGGAGGGCGCGACCGGGGCAGCCGGCGCCGGCACCGGCGCCGCGATGATCGCATCCGGCGCCGCCTTGGCGGCCTTGGCCGCCGCCTTGGCTTCCTTCTCGCGCGTCGACTTCAGGATCGCCTTTTCGCTCTTCAGCGTCGTCAGGCCGGTGGCCGGCTCCGAGCCGGTGCGGCCGTTCTGCGGACCAGGCGTCACCGAGGCGCCCTTGCCGCCCTCGTAAAGGTCGATGATCTCGGCCAGCCGCTCCGGCGTCAAATCCTCGAACGTGTCCTTGAAGATCATCACCATTGGCGCGTTGACGCAGGCGCCGAGGCATTCGACCTCCTCCCACGACAGCGTGCCTTTTTCATTGGTGTGGAACTGGTCGTGATGGATCTTCGAGCGGCAGACATCCATCAGCGCTTCCGAGCCGCGCAGCATGCAGGGCGTGGTGCCGCAGACCTGGATGTGCGCGCGCGTGCCGACCGGATTGAGCTGGTACTGCGTGTAGAAGGTCGCGACCTCGAGCCCGCGGATGCGCGGCATGCCGAGCATGTCGGAGATCGTCTCGATCGCCGCCTTCGTCACCCAGCCTTCCTGTTCCTGCGCGATCATCAGCAGCGGAATGATGGCCGACTGCTCGCGGCCCTTCGGATATTTCTTGATCCACTGCTTGGCCGCGGCCGTATTCGCCTTGTTGAAGGCGAAGGAGGCTGGCTGGACGCTGGCTTCTGCGAGACGGCGGACTGACATTTAGCGATCGACCTCACCAAAGACGATATCGAGCGAACCGAGCACGGCGGTGACGTCGGCCAGCATGTGGCCGCGGCACAAGAAATCCATGGCCTGCAGATGCGCGAATCCGGGCGCGCGCAGCTTGCAGCGGTAGGGCTTGTTGGTGCCGTCGGAGACGAGATAGACGCCGAACTCGCCCTTCGGCGCCTCGACGGCCGCGTAGACCTCGCCGGCCGGCACACGATAGCCTTCGGTGTAGAGCTTGAAGTGATGGATCAGCGCTTCCATCGAACGCTTCATCGCCGCGCGCTTCGGCGGCACCACCTTGCCGTCGAGGTTCGATACCGGCCCGGTGCCTTCCTTGCCGAGCAGCAGGTCGACGCACTGGCGCATGATCTTCGCCGACTGGCGCATCTCTTCCATGCGCACGAGGTAGCGGTCGTAGCAGTCGCCGTTCTTGCCGATCGGGATGTCGAAATCCATCTCGGAATAGCATTCATAGGGCTGCGACTTGCGCAGGTCCCAGGCAGCGCCCGAGCCGCGCACCATCACGCCGGAGAAACCCCACGCCCAGGCATCGGCCAGCGACACGGTGCCGATGTCGACATTGCGCTGCTTGAAGATGCGGTTGGGGGTGAGCAGCGCGTCGAGGTCGTCGATCGACTTCAGGAACGGATCGATCCACTTGCCGATGTCCTCGACCAGCTTCTGCGGCAGGTCCTGGTGCACGCCGCCAGGACGGAAATAGGCGGCATGCATGCGCGAGCCCGAGGCGCGTTCGTAGAACACCATCAGCTTTTCGCGTTCGACGAAGCCCCACAGCGGCGGCGTCAGCGCGCCGACGTCCATCGCCTGCGTCGTCACATTGAGGATGTGCGACATGATGCGGCCCATCTCTGAATAGAGCACGCGGATCAGCTGGCCGCGCTTCGGCACCTCGATGCCGAGCAGCCGCTCGGCGGCGAGCGCGAAGGCGTGCTCCTGGTTCATCGGCGCGCAATAGTCGAGCCGGTCGAGATAGGGCACCGCCTGCAGATAGGTCTTGGCCTCGATCAGCTTCTCGGTGCCGCGATGCAGCAGTCCGATATGCGGATCGACACGGTCGACCACCTCGCCATCCAGCTCCAGCACCAGGCGCAAAACGCCATGCGCCGCAGGGTGCTGCGGTCCGAAGTTGATGTTGAAGTTGCGGACGGAGGTTTCAGCCATTGTGGCGCCTCAATTCGTCTTGGCTTTTTCATCCCCCGGCAGCACGTAGTCGGTGCCTTCCCACGGGGAAAGAAAATCGAAATTGCGGAATTCCTGCTTGAGCTCGACCGGCTCGTAGATCACGCGCTTGGCCTCGTCGTCGTAACGCACCTCGACGAAGCCGGTCAGCGGGAAATCCTTGCGCAGCGGATGACCCTCGAAGCCGTAGTCGGTGAGGATGCGCCGCAGGTCCGGATGGCCGGAGAACAGCACGCCATAGAGGTCGTAGGTCTCGCGCTCGAACCAGTCGGCACCGGGATAAACGGCGGTGAGCGAGGGAACCAGTGTCTCCTCGTCGGCCTGGACCTTCAGCCGGATGCGGACATTCTGCTTCGGCGACAACAGGTGATAGACGACGTCGAAGCGCCGGGCGCGCGACGGATAGTCGGCACCGCTGACGTCGATGAACGAGACGAACTGGCAACGCGGATCGTCGCGCAGGTAAGTCGCCACCTCGATCAGGCTGCCAGGCTCGACGGAAACCGTGAGCTCGCCATAGGCCAGCACGGCTTCACCGATGCGGCCGGTGAGCTTCTCGCCGAGATAGGTGGAGAGTTCGTTCAACTTCTGGCTCATCGGCTCACCGCTCGATCGTGCCGGTGCGGCGGATCTTCTTCTGCAACAGAAGAATGCCGTAAAGCAGCGCTTCCGCGCTCGGCGGACAGCCGGGCACATAGATGTCCACGGGCACGACGCGGTCGCAGCCGCGCACCACCGAATAGGAATAGTGATAGTAGCCGCCGCCATTGGCGCAGGAGCCCATGGAGATGACGTAGCGCGGCTCCGGCATCTGGTCGTAGACCTTGCGCAGCGCCGGCGCCATCTTGTTGGTCAGCGTGCCGGCGACGATCATGATGTCGGACTGGCGCGGGGACGCGCGCGGCGCGACGCCGAACCGCTCGGAGTCGTAGCGCGGCATCGAGGTGTGGATCATCTCGACCGCGCAGCAGGCGAGGCCGAAGGTCATGAACATCAGCGAGCCGCTGCGCGCCCAGGTAATCAGCGCCTCGGTCGAGGTGACGAGAAAACCCTTGTCGGCGAGCTCGTTGTTGATCTCGAGGAAGAACGGGTCATCCTGCCCCACCGGCCGGCCGGTGTTGGGGTCGATGATGCCCTTGGGCTTCGGCGCGACGAGGGTGCCTGAACTGTCGTTCAATCCCATTCCAGCGCTCCTTTTTTCCATTCATAGGCGAAGCCGATGGTCAGCACGGCCAGAAACACCATCATCGACCAGAAACCGAGCATGCCGATCTTCGAGAAGGACACCGCCCACGGGAACAGGAAGGCCACTTCGAGATCGAAGATGATGAACAGGATCGACACCAGGTAGAAGCGGATGTCGAACTTCATGCGGGCGTCGTCGAACGAGTTGAAACCGCATTCATAGGCGGAAAGCTTTTCCGGGTCGGGGTTGCGGTAGGCCACCAGGAACGGCGCCGCAAGCAGCGCCAGGCCGACGACAAGCGCCACGCCGATAAACAGGACGATGGGCAGATACGAACTCAAAAGTGCGTTCATGCTGCGGCTTTCCGTTGGCGGTCAATCCACGTTGATTACAGCAACCGATCCTATTGCGGAAGCGTGACAGATTCACCGCTGAACCGTTTTAAGGGCCTATGCTGCAACGCGGCGAGGGTTAGCGCAGCGCTTTCGGCGAAGCAAGTCAAACCTTGTTCAAAACGCGGCGCTGGACGCCAGATCGGAAAAAACTGGTCCGATCCGCTCCTGTTTGATTTCCTTCGCTTTTTACTCCACTTTTCTCTCCTGACATATCTCCCGCCATTTGCCTGCTAGCATGGCCGGAATCAGGGACCGCAAATGCGGGCCAAAGGATCAGGACAAGGCTTCTGGATGAAGGAAAAGATATCGCTCGCCATGGCCAGGCGCATCGCGCTCGGCGCGCAAGGTTTCACCGACCCGCAGCCGGGCGGCACGCCGGACCGCCGCCACCTCGCCCGCGTGCTGTCCCGCACCGGCCTGCTGCAGATCGATTCCGTCAGCGCCGTGGTGCGCGCCCACTATATGCCGCTCTATTCGCGCCTCGGCCCCTACCCGCTTTCCCTGCTCGACAACGCCGCGCTCACGCGCAGGCGCACCGTCTTTGAATATTGGGCGCATGAGGCCTCCTTCCTGCCGGTCGAGACCTGGCCGCTGCTGCGCTGGCGCATGCAGCGCGCCGAACAGGGCGAGGAAATGTATCTCGGCCTCGCGAAATGGGGCCGTGAGCAGCGCCAGATGATTGACGAGATCTACAACGAGGTCGCCGAACGCGGGCCGATCGCCGCCTCCGACATAGAAGGCCACAAGGGCAATGGCGGCTGGTGGGGCTGGAGCGCGGCCAAGCACGCCTTCGAGTGGCTGTTTTGGGCCGGCCGCATCACCACCGCCTACCGGCGCGGCTTCGAGCGCTACTACGATTTGCCGGAGCGCGTGCTGCCGCAGGCCGTGCTCGACCTGCCGGTTCCCTCCGTCGAGGACGCGCATCGCGAATTGCTGCGCATTTCAGCCCGCGCGCACGGCATCGCCACCTACAGCGACCTGCGCGACTATTTTCGTCTGGCGCCCGGCGACACGAAGGACCGCATCGAGGAACTGGTCGAGACGGGCGATCTGCTGCCGATGCGGGTCGAAGGCTGGGACAAGCCGGCCTATCTCCACAAGGACGCCCGCATCCCGCGCAAGATCGAGGCGCGCGCCCTGCTCGCGCCGTTCGATCCCGTCGTTTTCGAACGCACCCGCACCGAAAAGCTCTTCGACTTCCGCTACCGCATCGAGATCTACACGCCGGCCGAAAAGCGCCAATACGGCTACTACGTGCTGCCCTTCCTGCTCGGCGACCGGATCGTCGCCCGCGTCGATCTGAGGGCCGATCGCCCGGCTAGCGTGCTGCGCGTCCATGCCGCCTATGCCGAGGCCGGCGCTCCGCCCGAAACGGCCGGTGAACTCTTCGAGGAATTGAAGCAGATGCAGGGCTGGCTTGGGCTTGAGCGCATCGAAGTGACGCCGGCCGGCGATTTGGGGCCGGCGCTGGCTGGCGAGATAAGATAGCCAACCCCTGCAGCCTCTGTCATACACGCTCCAACAAACCTCGTAGGTTGTGCAATGGCATCGGACAAAGTGCTCGACATGATCCATGGCGCATTGATTGCGCATGGGATCGATGCAGTGCGTAGAGATCAGGACGTTCTGCTACAGTCGAGGCAACTTCGGTTTGAGGCTGAGGTATTCGAGGCGGAAGCTGGCCGGCTGGTCCTCGAAATCTACATTTTTTCCCCACTGCTTGATGTTCAGCCGGTCATTGAATCCTTTGCTGGCTTCGGTGACACGCGAGAACAAGAATTAAATCAGGCGTTTGAAAAATTTCTTCGTGGCGTTTTCCACGTGGCGATCGAGGGACTGGCTGATCATGTCTGCGACAACATGCAGGCCGAAGTAGAGGTTTGGCAGCAAAGCATCCCAGTTGGAAGATCTGGCAAAAGAATGTTCGCTGGAAAATCTATGGTGGACAGGTCATTTCCCAGGCCACCACCGAGCTTAATTCGCTGAACCGGGGTTATCCAACGTTCTACGCCAAGCTGGAAAAGCTGTTCACAGCTTCCGTTTCCCCTGGCAGTCACTTTGTACGCACCTTTTTTGCAGCCTTGAAAGGCGAGCTTATTTGCACCGAGGTCCTTCTGGATAATAAGGTTTGGCAAGAAGGACAGGACCTAGCCCTCAGCCATGACTGGGACCACGGCGATGGTTATCAAGCAGTCCGGCAAGTTATCCTGGCCCTGCCGATTGGCGGCACATGACAGCCTCTGACCGACATAGCCATGTCGTAGCCGCGCGTTGACACATCTGCCCGCAGAAGCCTAAATCCATGGCCAGACGGTCTCCTCCCGGCAAAAGGAGGAGCCAAGAGGGAATGCGGTGCGGGAAAAATGCCCAAATCCGCGGCTGTCCCCGCAACTGTAAGCGAAGAGCCAAGGCCGAAAGCCACTGGGATGTTCCCCGGGAAGGCGGCTAACCAAGGCGATGACCCGCGAGCCAGGAGACCTGCCGTCTGCGAGAAAAGAATCCGATCGCCCGGCGGGTTTCCGGGCAAGGAGCCTGATTTGGAGCGCGACAGCAGTTTTCCGGCTGATAGAGCGGACATACCGTCCGGCGACGACGATGGTCCGGCCGGCGTGACCGTCATCGTCTGCTCGTCCTGCCGCGACGAGACCGGTTCCGATGCCCATCCGCGCGCCGGCGCGCTGCTTGCCGAGGACACGCGCCGGGCGGCTTCCGGCGAAAAGATCAACATCCGCACCGTCGAATGCCTCGGCAATTGCAAGCGCCGACTGAGCGCGGCACTTCTGCGCGATGGCTGCTGGAGCTACGTCTTCGGCGACCTGACAGCGACCAGCGGCGCCGACCTCGTTGCTGGCGCAAAGCTCTTCGCCACCTCGACCGACGGCCTCATCCCGTGGCGCGGCCGGCCCGATTCCCTGAAGCGCGGCCTTGTTGCCCGCATCCCTCCCCTCGACCTGCTGAAGGACTGACCATGACCGCATCCGTCTCCCGTGTTCCCTGCACCGTCGTTACCGGCTTCCTGGGCGCCGGAAAGACGACGCTGATCCGCAACCTGCTCGAGAACGCCAAAGGCAAGCGGCTGGCGATCATCGTCAACGAGTTCGGCGATGTCGGCATCGACGGCGAAATCCTCAAGGGCTGCGGCGTCGATGCCTGCCCGGAGGAAAACATCGTCGAACTGGCCAATGGCTGCATCTGCTGCACCGTCGCCGACGATTTCGTGCCGGCGCTCGACCAGATCCTGTCGCGGACGCCGAAGGTCGATCACATCCTGATCGAAACCTCAGGCCTCGCGCTGCCGAAGCCGCTGGTCCAGGCCTTCCAGTGGCCGAGCGTGAAGAGCCGCGTCACTGTCGATGGCGTCATTGCCGTGGTCGACGGCCCGGCCCTGGCAGACGGCCGCGTCGCTTCCGACATGGACGCGCTGCAGGCACAGCGCGCGGCGGATGACTCGCTCGACCATGACGATCCGGTCGAAGAAGTGTTCGAGGACCAGATCGCCTGCGCCGACCTGATCATCCTGTCGAAGAGCGATCTGATGGACGCCGCCGGCTCGGCGCGCGCCAACGCCGTCATCGGCGAGCATGTGGCTCGCGCCGTCAAGGTCGTGCCGACCGCCCAGGGCAAGGTCGACCCGTCCGTGCTGCTCGGCCTTGGCCTCGCCGTCGAGGACGACATCGAGAACCGCAAGACCCATCACGATGACGAGCTCGACCACGAGCATGACGATTTTGACTCCTTCGTCATCGACATCCCGTCGATCGCCAATCCGGATGAACTGGCACAACGCGTCGCCACCGCTGCCGAACAGGAGAATGTGCTGCGCGTGAAGGGATTCGTCGAGGTCGGCGGCAAGCCGATGCGGCTTTTGCTGCAGGCCGTCGGGCCACGTGTCAACCATTACTACGACCGCGCGTGGACGGCCGAGGACGATCGCCGCTCGCGCCTCGTCGTCATCGGCCTGAAGGGGCTGAACCGCCCGGCGATCGAGCGTATCCTCGCCGGCTGAGGCAAACCCGAACCGCCATGCACATCCTCACCACCACATCCGCCTCGCTCGACGATCTCGCCGAGCCTGTCGATCTCAGGCAGACGCCTGCGGATGTGGTGGCGCTGTCCTTCACCGACAGCGATCTTTCCGGACTGGCTGCGGCGTGGAAGGCCGACGCGGAACGATTGCCCTCAATGCGGCTGGCGGCACTTCGCGATCTCCGTCATCCGATGTCGGTCGACCTCTGGATCGACAGCGTCGCCCTCCACGCCAAGGTCATCCTGGTGCGCATCCTCGGCGGCTATGACTGGTGGCGCTACGGTTGCGACCAGCTCGCCACGGTCGCGCGCGAACGCGGCATCAAACTCGCGCTGCTGCCCGGCGAAAGCCACGACGAGGATCTGCGGCTGATCGAGGCCTCGACCCTGCCGCGCGCCGAACTTGACGGATTGCTCGGCTATTTCCGCGAAGGCGGGCCTGCGAATATGACAGCGCTGGTGAAGAGGCTGGCGCGGCTGGCGGGGTCGGATGAGGCGGTTGCCGAGCCGGTTAGAGTGCCGAAGGCAGGGTATTATCAGCCGGGCCACGGCGTCGTCCCCCTCCCCCTTGAGGG
>NZ_RZOF01000286.1:0-8180 GCF_003998955.1 Mesorhizobium sp. M4B.F.Ca.ET.017.02.2.1
CGGCGTTACGGCGCCGACCACCTGGCCGATATCGGCGCTGATGGCGGTAACGATACCGTCCTCGCTCGCCTTGAGATCGGTATAGCCGACCTGGTTCTTCGCCTGGGCAAGCGTCGAGCGGGCGGCGTCGCGCGTCGCCACGGCCTGAGCATAGGTCAGCGTCGCCTGATCGAGCTGCGACTTCGACGCGAAGCTCTTGGCGTAGAGCTGCTCGGCGCGCTTCTTTGCCAGATCCACCGTTTCGACCTGCCGCTCGGCGGCGTCAAGGCTCGCCGCCGCGCTCCTGACCGACAAATCGTAGTCGGAGGCATCGATGCGAGCGAGCACATCGCCCGAATTCACATGCTGGCCGATATCGACGAGGCGCTCGGTGACCTTGCCGGCGACGCGAAAGCCAAGGTTCATCTCGGTGCGAGCGCGCACCGAGCCGGAATAGTCGAGCTCGCGGGTGGTCTGGGCCTCACCGATCTCGACCACCTTGACCGGCCGGATGATTTCCTTGATTTCGGCCTTCTCCTGGCTGCAGCCGGCAAGCCCGAGAGCGGCGACGATCAGGCCGGCGACCGGCAGCCTGCGGATGATGGAATTGGACAAAGACACCTTAGCACTCCTGACTGGAGATCAACTTTTCGACACCGCGCGCCCGGCGGGCGGCGGCTATTTCAAGGCTTTGATCGCGTAATCGATGAGATCGTCGGGCATCGCCCGGTTGGTCTTGGCAAGGCACTGCGCCACCATCTGCGGGTGGCACAGGATGACGGTGGCGGCACCGAAGCAGCGCGACGCGATCACCGGATCCTGGTCCCTGAACTCGCCGGCTTCGATGCCCTGGCGAATCACCTCGGCGAACAGATCGTGGATGCTGTCGACATGCTTGTCGATGACGGCCCAGTCGCGCTCGAGCGCGACGATGACCATCTCATGCACCTTCTGGTCGTCGAGCATGACTTCCGTGGTCATCTTGTACTGGGCATGCACATAGCGGCGCAGCCGCTCCTCGGCGCTGAGCGGCAGACGCGAAATCTCGTAGGCCATCTTGTAGCTGGCGCCGAGCATGCGGCCGCAGACGGCCTGGTGGATTTCGACCTTGGAGGCGAAGAAGCGATAGATATTGGCCGGCGACATGCCGAGCTCGCGGGCGATGTCGGCGACGTTGGTCTTGCCGTAACCGTAATGCCGGAACAGACGCTCGGCGCAATCGAGGATGCGCGTCACGTTTTCCTGGCGGGCGGGGTCGGCCACGATGTGGGCGGCTTCGGACATTAGCTCTCTGTCAAATAACGAGTGACGAATTTCAATTTTCGTCAGTCGTAAATCGAAACGAGCGGCATGTCAACGCGGAATCGACGTACGCGTACAATTGGTGACAGATGGTGACAGCGAGGAAGCGTGAAACCCACGATGAGTTCGTCATCCTAGGGTGAAGCAAGGAGCGAAGCGACGCAGCGCAGACCCTAGGATCCATGCCGTGACGTCGGCCAAAGAATAAAGTCGGATCAAGCAGTTAGCTTGCCAGCGCCGCGATTCGTGCAGGCTATTCTCGACCGCCGGAGCACGGCCGCAAGGTCACGGCATGGATCCCAGGGTTTCCGCGACGTCGCTCCGCGACTGCTCTCACCCTCGGATGACGAACTCAGAGACCCTTCGCCATTTCCCTCAGCCGGAACTTCTGGATCTTCCCGGTCGAGGTCTTCGGGATCTCCGCAAACACCACTGCCTTCGGCACCTTGAAGCGGGCGAGCAAAGTGCGGCAGTGGTCGATGATCTCGGCCTCGGTCGCGCTCTTGCCGGGCTTCAGCTCTACATAGGCGACAGGCACCTCGCCCCATTTGTCATCGGACTTCGCAACGACGCCGCAGGAGGCGACGGCGGCATGCTTGTAGAGCGCATCCTCGACCTCGATGGACGAGATGTTCTCGCCGCCGGAAATGATGATGTCCTTGGAACGATCCTTGAGCTGGATGTAGCCGTCCGGATGCATGACGCCGAGATCGCCTGAGTGGAACCAGCCGCCGGCGAAGGCCTCGTCAGTCGCCTTCCTGTTCTTCAAATAGCCCTTCATGACGATGTTGCCGCGGAACATGACCTCGCCGATGGTCTCGCCGTCCGCCGGCGTTTCCGTCATCGTCTCGGGATCCATCACGGTCAGGCCCTCGAGCGAAGCATAGCGCACGCCCTGGCGCGCCTTCTTCGCCGTGCGCGGTCCCTTCTCCAACTCGTCCCACTCATTGTGCCATTCGTTGACGACAGCCGGCCCATATGTCTCGGTCAGGCCGTAGAGATGGGTGACGGCGAAGCCGGCATCGGCCATGCCTGACAGCACTGCCTCCGGCGGCGGCGCGGCCGCCGTGTTGAAGGTGACGGTTTGCGCGAACTCACGCTTGTCCTCGGCCTTGGCGTTGATCAGCACCGACATGACGATCGGCGCACCGCAGAGATGGGTGACGCCATGATCGGCGATCGCGTCATACATCGGCTTTGCCCGCACCCAGCGCAGGCAGACATGGGTGCCGGCCTGCACGGCCAGCGTCCAGGGAAAGCACCAGCCGTTGCAGTGGAACATCGGCAGCGTCCACAGATAGACCGCGTGCTTGGCCATGCCGGCATGGATGGTGTTGGTATAGGCCATCAGCGCCGCGCCGCGATGGTGATAGACGACGCCCTTCGGGTTGCCGGTGGTGCCGGAGGTGTAGTTGAGCGAGATGGCGTCCCACTCGTCGTCGGGCATCGACCAGGCGAAAGCCTCATCGCCGCCTGCGACGAACTCCTCATAGTCGAGCGTGCCGATCCGCTCGCCCTTCGGATAGGGGGCATCGGCGGCATAGTCGGGATCGTCATAGTCGATGACCAACGGCTTGGCCTTGGCCAATGCCAACGCCTCCCTGACCGCGCGGGAGAATTCACGGTCGACGATCAGCACCTTTGTATCGGCGTGGTCGAGCTGGAAAGCGATGACGGCGGCGTCGAGCCTTGTGTTCAGCGAATGCAGCACCGCCTTGGTCATCGGCACGCCGAAATGCGCCTCCAGCATCGGCGGCGTGTTCGACAGCATCACCGTCACCGTATCGCCCTTGCCGATGCCGCGCTTGGCCAGCGCCGAGGCGAGCCGCAGCGAGCGACGCCAGAAATCGCGATAGGTGATGCGCTGGTTGCCATGGATGATGGCGACATGGTCGGGATAGGCTTTTGCCGCCCGCTCCAGATAGGTCAGCGGCGTCAGCGGCTGGTGGTTGGCGGCATTCCTGTCGAGATCCTGTTCGTAGGGATTGCCCATCCCATCCTCCCCAATATGTTTATCGACTTCTAATCACAGGCTCCGCTCCGCGTCACCACCAACGATGCCACGACAGGGGGCATTTGGCACAATGGTGATCTAGATTCAGCCGGTGAAACGGAAATGCACACCTCCGCTCGGTTTGACTTTTGTCGAGAGCCGTGAATAATGTCAGCCGAGGAGATGGCATGGCGATCCGACCGGCAGAACAGCTTATCCACAAGGCCGCCTGGCTCTACTACGCCCATGGCCTGCGCCAGGACGAAGTGGCGAACCAGCTCAAGATTTCGCGCGCCTCGGTCGCCATGTATCTGCGCAAGGCGCGCGAGACCGGCATCGTCAACATCTCGACCTCGACCCAGCTTTTCACCGACGACGTCTTGGCGCGTCGACTGGAAGACGCGCTGAAGCTCGACGCCGTCTGGATCGCGCCCGAAAACGCCTATGTCGTCGATCCGTCGACCGACATCGCGGTGCTCGCGGCCAGCGTCTTTCTCGAGCTGGTGAAGAAGGGCGACCGCATCGGCGTCGCCTGGGGCCGCACCGTCTACACCATCGCCGACATCATGTCCTTCGCAGACCTGCAGGACGTGACGGTGGTACAGCTCTGCGGCAATCTCGGCGCGCCCTATTCCTACCGGCCCGATCAGTGCACGATGGAAATCGCCCGGCGGCTCAACGCCAAGGGGCTGAATTTCTACGCGCCGCTGGTGCTGTCGACGGAAGAGCTGGCGCGGGCCCTGCGCGCCGAGCCGGTGATCCGCGAGCAACTGGCAGGCATCAGCGATTGCAACCTCGCGCTGTTTTCCGTCGGCACCGTCGACGCCGACAGCCATGTCGTCAAATGCGGCGCGCTGACGGTGAGCGAAATGGAAGTGCTTCGCAACGCCGGCGCCGCCGGCGTGATCGCGGGACAGATCATCGATGCCGCCGGTGAGGCGCTCGACTGCAGCTACAACCGCCGGGTCATCTCCGCCGAACTCGGCTCGCTCGGCGCCATCGAAAAGCGGCTGATGGTGGTGCAGGAGGACAGCAAGTTCGAGCCGCTGCTTGCCGCGCTCGCCGGCGGGCTCTGCACGCATCTGGTTGTCGGCGCGCGCGTGGCGCAGCGGCTGCTGGACCGTGCCGGAGCGGTGACCAAGAAGGCCTCCTAGACAAACAACCCTCGCCGCCGGCGCCTTGTCATCAAAGCGTCGCGGCATTCCTGTTCACAGCAATCAAACACATGAAAGCGGACGAAGCGAAATGAAGAACCTGTGGAATGACGGCGACGCGGAAAAGATGGTTGCCGACTATGCCAAGAAGGGCGTCGGCCGCGACCTCGCGCTGCGCGTCTACACGACCCGGCTGCTCGGCGGCGAGCCGCGGCTGGTGCTGCATGGCGGCGGCAACACGTCGTGCAAGATCAAGGCCACCGATCTTGTCGGCGACGAGTGGGACGTGCTCTGCGTCAAGGGCAGCGGCTGGGACATGGCCGTCATCGAGCCGCAGGGCCTGCCGGCGGTGAAGATGGGCGCGCTGCTCAAGGCGCGCGCGCTGGAGAGGCTTTCCGACGAAGACATGGTGGCGCTGCAACGCGCCAATCTCATCGATCCCGCCTCGCCCAATCCTTCGGTCGAAACGCTGTTGCACGCCTTCCTGCCGCACAAATTCGTCGACCACACGCATTCGACCGCCGTCCTCGCCATTGTCGACCAGGAAGACAGCAAGGCGCTGGTCAGGAAAGTGTTCGGCGAGAAGATGGGCTACGTGCCCTACATCATGCCAGGCTTCGACCTGGCGAAGGCGGCGGGCGACGTCTTCGATGCCGATCCAAGCGTCGAAGGCCTGATCCTCGACAAGCACGGCATCTTCACCTTCGGCGACGACGCCAGGCAGGCCTACGGCCGGATGATCCACCATGTGACGGTCGCCGAGGACTATGTCGCCAGGAACGGCAAGCCGAAGACGGCCAAGGCGGCGCTGCCGGCGAAGCTCGCCAGACCGGCCGACATCGCGCCCGCGCTGCGCGGCGCCGTCGCGGTGGCGCGCGGCGAGGGCCGCTTCGACCGCATGATCAGCGACTTCCGCACTTCGGATGCGATCGTCGATTTCATCAACTCGGCCGGCATCGCCGACTATGCCGGCCGTGGCGTCTCGACGCCCGACCTTTCGATCCGCATCAAGACCGGGCCGATGGCTGTGCCGGCGCCGGACGCCGACAAGATCGGCGACTACAAGGCCGTCATCCGCAACCATGTCGAGACCTTCGCCAAGGATTACCGCGCCTATTTCGAGACCAACGACGCGTTGGACGACGTCAAGCGCACCATGCTCGATCCGATGCCGCGCCTGACGCTGGTGCCGGGCCTCGGCATGTTCGGCCACGGCCGCACGCTGAAGGACGCAAAAATCGCCTCCGATGTCGGCGAGATGTGGATCGAGGCGGTGCGCGGGGCCGAGGCCGTCGGCCATTTCCACCCGCTGTCCAAGGCCGATCTCTTCCCGCTCGAATACTGGTCGCTGGAACAGGCCAAGCTCGCCTCCAACAAGCCGAAGCCGCTGACCGGCCAGGTGGTGCTGGTGACCGGCGGCGCCGGCGCGATCGGCGCGGCGACGGCGAAGCTGTTCGCCGACAATGGCGCACATGCCGTCATCGTCGACCTCGATCCGGCCAAGGCCGCGGAAGCGGCGAAGAAGGCCGGAAACGGCTCGATCGGCGTCGGCGCCGACATCACCAATCCCGTCGAACTGCGCGCCGCATTCGAACGGGCGGTCGCGGTCTATGGCGGCCTCGACATCCTGGTCTCCAATGCGGGCGCGGCCTGGGAAGGCCGCATCGGCGAGCTCGATGACACTACGCTGCGCAAGAGCTTCGAGCTCAATTTCTTCGCCCACCAGTCGGCGGCGCAGAATGCCGTGCGCATCATGCTGGAACAGGGCACCGGCGGCGTGCTCCTGTTCAACACGTCCAAGCAGGCGATCAACCCGGGGCCGAAGTTCGGCGCCTATGGCATCCCGAAGGCGGCGACGTTGTTCTTGTCCAGGCAATATGCGCTGGACTACGGCGCGCAGGGCATTCGCTCGAATGCGGTCAATGCCGACCGCATCCGCTCGGGGCTTCTGACCGACGCCATGATCGCCAGCCGCTCGGGCGCGCGCGGCGTGTCGGAGAAGGAATACATGTCCGGCAATCTACTCGGCCAGGAAGTGACGGCCGAGGACGTGGCGCAAGCCTTCCTGCACCAGGCTCTGGCCGACCGGACCACCGCCGACGTGACGACCGTCGACGGCGGCAACATCGCGGCGGCGCTGCGCTAGCGACAACCCTGCCATGAACCCCTGCCGTCATGCAGGGGTTCAGAGGGCCGGCGGCGACTTCGACAATCAGCGACCTCGCCGCCACGCGTTGAAAACTGTCGTCGGTCTGAAGCGGTTGCCGAAATTCCGCTTCAATCTATGCCTTGAACGGCTTCGCAAGGTGGAGACAGTCGTGACCGCGAACAGACTGCGTATTGCCGTCCTCTTTGGCGGGCGTTCGGCCGAGCATGAAGTTTCGGTGCTCTCGGCGACCAATGTCATGCGGGCGCTGGAGCCGGCGAAGTACGATGCCCTTCCCATCTTCGTCACCCGCGAAGGAAAATGGCTGCTCAGCCGTTTCGAGGGTGGCGCGCTGGCGACGCCTTCGGGCGGCACGGAGGTTTGCCTGGTGCCGGGCGGACACGGGCGCATGCTGGCGCTCCCGGCCGAGGGTGCGCCCTACGCGCTGCCAGATATCGACATCCTGTTTCCCGTCCTGCACGGGCTGCATGGCGAGGACGGCGCGGTGCAGGGGCTGGCGGAAGTGGCGCAGGTGCCGCTCGCCGGCTGCGGCATACTGGGTTCGGCCACGGCGCTCGACAAGGATATCGCCAAGCGGCTGCTGAAGGCGGCCGGCCTGCCGGTTGCGCGGTCGGTGACCATTGAGGAAGGTTCGGCGCCATCGCTTGCCGTGCTGGTAGACCAGCTCGGCCTGCCGCTCTTCGTCAAACCGGCGCGGCAGGGCTCGTCTGTCGGCGTCGCAAAGGTCAATGCCAGCCAGGAATTCGATCGAGCGCTTGCGGAAGCCTTCCAGCACGATCGCAAGCTCTTGGCGGAGGAATTCGTCCGTGGCCGCGAGATCGAATTCAGCGTGCTCGAAGACCCCGCGGGCAAGCTCTTCGTCTCCCGGCCGGGCGAGATCGTGCCGGCGGAAAGCCACGGCTTCTACAACTACAATGCCAAGTATATCGACGAGAACGGCGCGGCATTGATCGTGCCGGCCGAACTGCCGCGGGAAGTCGAGCAGGCGATGCGCGACATGGCGGCAAGGGCCTTCAGGGCCGTCGGTTGCGACGGCATGGCGCGTGTCGACTTCTTCCTGATGCCGGACATGACGTTCCTGATCAACGAGCTCAACACCATTCCCGGCTTCACCGATATCAGCATGTACGCCAAGGCGATGGCGGCTAGCGGCGTCAGCTACCCGGAGGTCATCGACCGGCTGGTGGCGCACGGGCTGGCGCGCGCCGGAAGAGTGGGCTGAGAGCGGGCTGCAAGCAGGAGAGCGGCCCTGGATGCCACTCACTTCCGAGCACGAAAGACGTCACGTTGGCTAGAACGGTCTCAAGCGAGACGGTCGGCGCTATTTCGTCGGTTGGCGCTGCCCCTCATTGCCCTGCCGGGCATTTCTCCCCGTATAGTGACGGGGAGAAAGACAGCTGTCGCGGATGGTTTCGCCAACCTCCAGCGTTGCAGAATATGCGCCAGCGTCGCGGCCGGTGTCCAGCCGATAGATGGGTAACAGAATGGACCGGATACATAGGTAACAGTTCTCCCCCTATGAGTCCGCTGCAGCGCCAAGCGGATTGGTTGGCGCGGCGCTGCAGCGGACAAGCGTCATACGCCT
>NZ_RZOF01000287.1:0-8165 GCF_003998955.1 Mesorhizobium sp. M4B.F.Ca.ET.017.02.2.1
GCGATCAGCAGACTTGAAACGGCAGCGATCGTCGGCGTGATCTCTTCCCGAATTCCCGACCACATCTTGATCGGCAAGGTGGTGGTGTCCGGCCCGCTCACGAAAAGTGACAGCACCAACTCGTCGAAGGAATGCAGGAAGGCAAAGAATCCGGCGACGATTAACGCAGGACGCATGAGCGGGAGTACGATTTTCCAAATCGTGACCATCCGCGAAGCCCCCAAACTCGCGGCGGCGTGCTCTAGGCGGACGTTCAGGGCCTGTAGGCTTGCGGCGACAATCAGCACGACTAAGGGAACGGCGCCGATCGTATGTGCGATCACCAGAGCGAGATTCGTGTTGACGAGCTGCAACCGTGCAAACAGGAAGTAGAGGGCAACCGCACTGACGATTACCGGCACGATCATCGGTGCAAGCAAGAGCTGGTATCCGACACGGCGCATCCGCGGACTGCCGCGCACGAGCGCCATCGCAGCCGCTGACCCGATGGCAAGGCTTACAAATGCGGTAGCTGTTGCAATGCCCAAACTTTGCAGCGTGGCGGAGACCCACGCGCGGCTTGTAAAATATGCCTCATACCATTGCAGCGACAGGCCGGGGGGCGGGAAATCGAGGAAGCGCGAGGAACTAAATGAGATCGGAACAATGATCAGGATGGGACTGACCAGAAACACAGCAACGAGCAGACTGAAGCCGCGTAGCAGCTTGCCACCAAGAGCCCAACGCTCACAACCTATGGCGAAGCCGGCCGGAACCCGAAGGCTGCGAGCGACCGCCCGCACCAGGGCCGTAGCGAGGTCAACAAGTTGGACGTAAGCGGTGGTTGAACGACGAACGGGTGTGCCAGCCGATTGGGCAGCCCCGTGCTGAGATCCGAGCAAGCTATCGATACCGACGAAATGATTGGAAATTGTATAGACCACCAGCGTGATCGAGAGCAGCACGGTAGCGGCAGCGGCTGCGAGTGGCCAATTCAGCGTCACGTTTGCATAAATGTCGATTTGCATCGGCAATAGGATTGTGTTCGGGCCGCCGAGCAGCGCGGGAGTGATGTAGAACCCGAGAGCGAACACAAAGACCAGCAGCCCGGCCGCGATCACGCCCGGTAAGCTCAAAGGAAAGAACACGCGCCAAAAATTCTGGGGCGCAGAGGCTCCGAGGGAGGCGGCAGCGCGAGTCAGACTGGATGGAATCCCTCTCATTACGCTGATGAGCACCAAAACCATAAACGGCATGAGGATGTAGACCATCGCTATGAGCACACTGAACTTATTGTAGATCAGGTCGATAGGTCGTTCGGTGATGCCGAAGTCCATTAGAAGTTGGTTAATAACGCCAAAGCGCCCAAGGATCACCATCCATGCATAGGTACGCACGAGGTAGCTCGTAAAGAACGGCAACACTACTGCAAGCAATAGCGCTCTAGCGACCCAGGTGCGGGCCGCAACGATCCAGAAGGCGAGTGGATACCCCATTAGGAGGCAAAGCAGCGTAACTGTTATTGCCAGCTCGAAGGTGTGACTGAGGATGATCCAGTTCGTTCGATCACCCAAGAACTCTTGGAAGTGTGCGAGCGTCGGTCCAGGATCGAACAGGCTGAGAGAGAGGAGACCAGCGAGCGGGACGAAAAAGAAGATCCCGAGCAGAAGTGCCATCGGAGCAAGCAAGAGCGAGGTTTCGCGATTGTGTAGGGGCCACGCGATGGCCGCTCTGACGGTCTGGTATAAAGTGGCCATTAGCTGGCCACCCATTGGGTCCAGCGCTCCACGAGCACTTCGGTATTAGTTTTGCCCGAGGAGGATTGGGCTTCCCAGTAGGCCGGATCGTAGAAGAATTGCTTGTCAATGTTCTCAGGCGCAGTCGGCAGTTTGGCGGCCACACTGGGCTCAATGTAATTAAAGGCAGCCCGATTGAGCGGACCATAAAAGATGAGATTGTTGAGACGAGCTTGCGCCTGCGCGGTAGCCTGGTAGGCGACAAACCGCATGGCCGCGGCCCGGTTTTTCGTGCCCTTCGGAACGACCCAATGCAGCGGGCTAAGCATCCCTTCGTTCCACTGGTAATCAACGCCAGCGCCCTGCTCCTGAAGGATTTGCATTCGGCCATTCCATGCCGAGGACATCGCAACCTGACGATCCGACAGGAGCTGACCTGGTTCGGCGCCCACGCTCCAGAATTTCGTTATATGCGGTTTGATGCGATCGAGAGACGCGAATGCCTGGTCGAAGTCGATTGGGTACAGCTTGTCCTTCGGAATCCCGGCTGCCAGCAACGCAAATTCGACCGTCCGTTCTCTGAGGGAGCGAGGCCCCGGAAACGCGCTGACGTCCCAGAACTCAGTCCATGAGCGGGGGCGCGGCTTGTCGGCCGGGTAATCGGCCGTGGAGAATGCCATCACGGTGCTGAACACGTACGAGCCCACGGCATATTTTGTCTTTGCCTCAGGAACAAGATTATCTAGCGTTTCCTTATCGAATGCCGCATAATCGATTTCTTCGACATACTTGTCTGCATCTGATCTAAACGCAGGGCCGGATATCTCCACCACATCCCATTGCACATTGCTGCTATCGACTTGCGCCTTAAGCTTCGCCGCGTCAGCCGGAGACACATAAGTCACCTTGATGCCTGTCTCACTCTGGAAGGGATCAACTACGGCTTTGCGGAACGCCTCCTCATACGATCCGCCACCGGAAACGACCACCAGGGTCGACTCTTGCGCTCGCAAAATGCTTGGGGCGCCAAGCACCAGCGCCGCTCCGCTGAGTCCTATTAGGGCCTGACGTCGCGTCGGCCGACTGGAGTTGCTGTAGCACCTCATGAGCTCTCTCCCTTATGAAGACCATATCGGATGCGATCTGCGGCCGAGGTCACCTGCAACGAAGCCGCCTCAGCTTCGAGATGGTCGGGTACACCTTGTCTCGGGCCGTTCGCCTTCACAGAAAGAAGGCGTCCATCCCGCGCGTCCCAGCCAATTCGCACTTTCTCACCGAGTTTGAACCGTGGAGAGGAGGCGCGATAAGCTACGGCTACAGTGAGAACTACGGAAGGGGCCCCACGCAAGCGTACTTGGCACTTGACGATGTTTCCGCGGTAAATAGCCTCTTGGATCACACCCTCGAATTCGTTGTCAGCGCACGCGCCTGTTGCGAGAGGGATGATCTTCTCGGGTCGGACCATGAGGCTCACGGGCCCCATCACCTGGTGCTCGGCTCCCTGCCACGTCGCTCGAACCTGCAGGCCAGCGACATCGAGGAGCGGACCGTGATCTGTCTTTCCAACAAGACGAGCGTCGAGGAAGTTCGATTCGCCAATGAAGCTCGCAACAAAGCGGGTTTCTGGCGTCTCATATATGTCTTCCGGCGTACCAATCTGTTCGACCTTGCCCTCATTCATCACCACGATTCGGTCGGACATTGTGAGCGCTTCACTCTGGTCGTGGGTGACGAAGACCATTGTTGTTCCAAGAGATTTTTGTAGGCGCTTCAGTTCGAGCTGCATGTGCTCTCGAAGTTGCTTATCAAGCGCACCAAGCGGTTCATCCATTAGAATTACACTTGGGCGGAACACAAGCGCACGCGCCAGTGCAACCCGCTGCTGTTGACCGCCGGACAGCTCGTGAGGCATGCGGCCCCCATATTCACCGAGCTGAACAAGATCGAGTGCCGCGGCGACACCGGCTTGAATGTCGTAGCCGGATATTCCGCGCATCTTCAACGCAAACGCCACGTTCTGGAAAACGGAGAGATGAGGAAACAGCGCGTAGTTCTGGAATACAACTCCGATGTTGCGCCTGTGGACTGGTAGCCTCGTTATTGGTCGAGCACCGACAGAAATTTGGCCAGTGTTTGGCGCTTCAAACCCCGCGACCATCATCAACGTTGTCGTTTTCCCGGATCCGCTTGGCCCAAGAAACGAGACAAACTCGCCAGCCTCGATCTGGACCGACATGTCATGAACGGCTCGTACGCTGCCATATTGCTTACAGAGTCGCTCTAGTCGCAGCGGTTCACCTCGGGGCATCGAGACCTCTTAGTCGTTGCAAATAATGCAACGGTGTTGCAATTACGTTGAAACCTGACAGGGGTGTGAACGCTTGTCAAGCTGAGCTGAGGAGTCATCGATGAATTCTGACAAACATGCCTCGAGCGACCGTGACCGAGCCCCGCGGGGAGGTTACAACCTTGCCACGCGCCTTAAATCTGCTGAGGATACTCGGCGCGAGTGAAAGGCCGATCGGAGTGAATGAGATCGCGCGGCGGCGAGAACAGCATGCAAGCGCGGTTTCGAGGACGCTGTCCACGCTTGAGCACAATGGATTAGTCCAACGGGACGAAGATCCGCGCATCACCATACCGGCCCGCGGCATATGGAACGGCCGCTATCAAGGCCTGACACGTGACCGCTCGATCCATGCCCGATGCTTCAGGTTCTAGCTTGCAAAACGGCTGGCATCCACACATGAACTTGACGTGGTCCGTGTGGCGCGACCCTATCTCGAGGAACTTGCCGAAAGCACGAGGGAAATGGCCTCAATCAGTCTTTGGAACAAGACTGAGGTTCGCAGATGCTCGCGTCAAGGCTGCAAGAGGTTCTGCGCTCGGCCTGGAACGCTACACGCACCCCAGACCACCGAACGGACCGTTCCGGATTGCTTCAAACGGACAGCTTGGCTGCGGTCTGGATCTGGTTCTATCCAAGCATTCTCTCGAGCATCAGGGCAATCTCGAAGAGCTCGGCGTCGGAGCCCGGCGCACCAACCAACTGTACCGCAACGGGCAGGCCGCGGCTTTGCAAAGAGACCGGCAACACCAGTGCCGGGGCGCCTACTAGGTTGAAGAATGACGTGAACAGTGTCAGCGCGTTGCCGATTGGCATGGTCTGTCCGGCTACCCTAACCTCGACTGTGCCGATCTTCGGAGCCGTGATGGGGCAGGCCGGCGTTAGAAGGACGTCGAACGCTTTCATCGTATTTACAAACGCCCGTCTGTAGGTCTCCAGCATGCGCTTGCATTGAATATAGCTTTCCGCCGAGATGAACTGCGCCAGCACCATGCCGCTGCGCATATCGGCGCCGAAATGATCGCGGGCGCGGGCGAGATTGGGCCCATGATATGTCAGAGTCTCGGCCAGTTGGATGGTCAGCGATACCGTGCGGGCCTCGGCTTGATCCGGCAGGTGGGCGACGGCGAAGGTGGCGCCCGACCGTAGCAGATGCGACTTAGCGGCGAGGAATGCGCCGCGCACGGACGCTTCGCATTTATGTTCCCAGCCCTGAACTAACCCGACCCTCAGGCCCTTAGGTGGCAGCGCAGGTGGGATCATCGCAATGTGCCTTGCGACCGTCGTTAGGTCCTCGACGCATGTTGTCAGCACCCCCGCATGGTCCAGTGACCAGCAATACGGGAAGACGCCGTCGAGGCTAATCAGGCCGAAGCTCGGCTTGTACCCGGTGATACCGCAGAGCGCGGCCGGAACCCGCACAGAGCCGCCAGTGTCCGTGCCGAGCGCGAACGGCACGATGCCTGCCGCCACGGCCGCGGCGGAACCGCTGCTCGACCCGCCGGCGAGCCTAGTCTCATCATGTGGGTTAACGACCGTTCCGGCCCAGCCATTCTCCCCCGTTGCGCCATAGGCGAATTCGTGGAGATTGGTCTTGCCGATCAGGCACGCCCCGGCTGCATCAAGCTTGCGGATAGCCACTGCCGTCGTTTCTGGCACGTTGGTCTGCAGCAGCCTGCTGCCGCAGGTTGTCCGAATACCGCTCGTCTCGAACATGTCCTTCGCTGCATAGGGAACGCCATCAAGGGGCCCAAGGATGCACCCGGTCGTGCGGCGTGCATCGGCTTGTCTGGCCTGCGTCAGAGCATGTTCAGCGGTCACAGTGATGAAGCTGCGCAGCGACGGATTGCTCCGTTCGGCCGCTGCGATACTTTCATGGGCGATGTCGACTGCGGATCGGCTGCCGTCCTCGAACGCAGCCACCGTGGTCCTGATTGACCTCAACTCAGTCATCGTCGAAGTTGGGCGCTGCCGCTCGGGCGTGGGGTGCGACATCGCCCAGGTCCTTGGCGACAATCCCGCGCAGATCCGCGAGCACGCTCGCTAAACTTGAGACAACCCCGAAGGCGGGCCTGATCAACTGCTGAAGATCGTCATCGGCCCATCGGCCGCCGAGAAACTCGGCGTTAATGGATTTCAGCGTTTCAAGACGCGGCTTGAGCATCATGTCCTCTCTCTCACAACGGTCAGGGCGGGATAGCAGCTAGGTCCTCGAACCCGGTTTCGTTCGATGGAATCACCGATACGGCCCCCGAAGGTTACCTCGGTGAGGTCTGCCTCCATCGACCGCGAAAGTCATGCCAGATGGAAGCAGGCGCTGCTCGCCTGGCTTGAGCCGGTGCGAGCCGGCCGAGAATCCAGCACTCGTTTTGATCTTCTCGGCCGCTACTCTGATTACATCGCAAGTAGTGCACCTTGATAGCCGCGAGCCGCTGCCTACTGGGCTGCCGCCGCGGTTTCATACACCCGCAGCTGCTCACGGATGACGTGCCCATGGAGAGTTCGCGGTCGAAGCCGAAGTTTTTCGTGAATTGACAATGCCACAGAAGCACAGATCGAACGGATCGCCCTTCAGTCATACGGCCCAACGGTCTCTGAACCATGTACGTGTCATGTTGCAGGTCGTAGGTCGTCGGCGGAACGGAAGCTGTCTGTTTTGGCTTCGAGAAGCGACGCTTTGCGCGTGCCGGCGCAATTGCGGCGGCTGCGACCTCCGGACATGAGAACTTTGTCGCGGAGTGCCTCGCGAGCATCCCGGATGCTGCTGCATCGCTAAGCCGCCGGTCGAGCCCGACAAGCGCGGATGCCAACGCGCTCCTCCATTCGCCTTCCATTCCCGCCGCTTCATTCCAGGACGTCGTTCACCCGGATCAGAGGACTTCCTTGCTGCGCAAGTGGTCTCGAAAAGTCGGCTTTACAGCCTGCGCGGGGTGTCTGTCGGCTGCTGATGGCCGCGGCCATTAGACACCCGCGAACTGCTGTAGCTGGATAACGATGCTCAACCGCACCACTGACTCAGTCAGCCGGTGGCGATTGCAAGCGTGGAAATGATCTCGATGTTATTGAAGAACTCGACCGGGTCACCCGACGCTGTTGGCTGACCCGGCATAGGCATTGAAGGTGTTATCAATATGCCATTTGTCGCTCAGGTTGCGCTTGCGTCGATTGAAAGTTCCAGCAAAGAGCCCAGCGGCTCAAGGCTGGATGGTCGTTTGGTCGGTAGCGGTGCCTCGCGGCCATTTCCCGACCACGCAGGTTCAAACTACAGATTGGGGGCCAGCGCACACTAAGCAAGACCCACTAATTGAAACCGACGCCCTTGAACATCGCAAGCCCCCGAACTTCGTTGAGGGTCCCCGTGCCACACCGCCGGCAAGTCGAACGGCTATAACAGATCCTTCAAACAAATTTACAGAACCTTTGCGACTGCAGGTCGCTGACGCTGGTACTTAGTACGTGTCCGGGGTCGCACGGCTACAAAGCTAAATCCTGTTTACGCTGAGACCGCCGCACAGCACGCAATGGAGGTCATCGCCAATGGAACAGAGAGCGCTCATCCTGATTGAAGGTCATAGGGCCAATGGTCCGCTCTACGTCCGAGCGGCTCAGCGTCTTGGCCTTTGTCCAATTACCCTGTCGGCCGACCCAACTCAATACGATTATCTTGCGGCCGAAAAGCTTGAGGCAATCCAAGTCGATTCAGGCAATCTTGATGCGCTGATCCGCGAATGTTCCCGGTTAAACGTGAGGTATGACATTGCTGGCATTACGGGCTTTGCGGGCAATGACGAGTCGGTCTCTGCGACAGTTGGCAAGCTCTGCCAGCATTTCGATCTGCCGGGGCCGGACCCCATATCCATTGAAAGATGCTGCGACAAGTACACTCAACGTCAGCTCCTCGCGAAGGCCGATGTTCCAATGCCTGCTTATCGCTTGGCAGCGAATGCGACGGAGGTTCAAAGCTTTGCAGCGGAGATCGGGCTGCCGGTAGTTCTTAAGCCAGCCATCGGCAGCGGCAGCATCGGTGTCCGCTTGTGCCGCAATGTCGAAGAGGTGGCCGAACACACGAACCACCTGTTGGGCGGGGACCCCACGCAGTCTTC
>NZ_RZOF01000288.1:0-8122 GCF_003998955.1 Mesorhizobium sp. M4B.F.Ca.ET.017.02.2.1
CATCGAGAAGGTGATCGAGGTGATCTCCAAGGGCGCTGCCGGTTCCTGGCAGATGGAGAACCGCCACAAGACGATGAATGCCGGCAAATACGATTTCGGCTTCGCCGTCGACTGGATGCGCAAGGACCTCGGCATCTGCCTGGCGGAGGCCGACCGCAACGGCGCCAGGCTGCCGGTGACCGCGCTCGTCGACCAGTTCTACAAGGATGTGCAGGCAATGGGGGGGCGGCGTTGGGACACCTCCTCGCTGCTCGCGCGCCTGGAAAAATAGAGAACGCGATGGCCGAGCTTTCGCCCCAATCGAGCGCCGACGAAATCGTCGCGTATCTGCGCTCGATCGGCTCGGAGGAAAATCGCCAAGGCATGCTGCGCTACGGCATCAAGATCGAGCGCGCGCTCGGCATTCCGCATGGCGTGCAGCGGCAGATCGCCAGGAAGATCAAGCGCAACCATGAACGCGCCTTCGAACTCTGGCAAACCGATATCATGGAAGCGCAGTTCATCGCTTCCGTGACGGCCGACCCGAAGCGGTTTTCAGCCGCGGATGCGAGGCAATGGGCGGCGTCTTTCGATTCGTGGGATATCGTCGACGGTGTCTCCGATCTCTTCGTCGACACAGACTCCTGGAGGGAACTGGTCAACGAGTTCGCCGCCGACGAACGGGAGTTCGTTCGACGCACGGCCTTTGCCATGATGGCCTGGTCGGTCGTCCACCGGAAGAAAGAGCCGGTGGCCACCTTCCTCGACTTCCTGCCGGTCATTGAGGTCCATGCCACCGACAGCCGAAACTTCGTGAAGAAGGCGGTGAACTGGGCGCTTCGTTCGATCGGCAAACGATCGATGGAAATGCACGGCGCTGCCCTTGCTGTCGCCGAACGACTGGCGCAGTCGACCGACAAGACGGCGCGCTGGATTGGCAAGGACGCAGTGAAGGAACTGACCAATGCCAAGACGATCGAGCGGATCGCCGCCAGGAAAGGCTGACGGTGCCGAAATCCGCTTCGCGGAGGTGACGCGTTCGACACGCGCGGATTTCGAGGAACTTTTCGAACAGCCGGGCGCGCCGAAATATTGCTGGTGCATGGCCTGGCGCCATTACAGCCGCGAGCACGTCCGGAACGCCGAGAAGAAGCGCATGATGATGGGGCTGATTGAGGCCGGAACGCCCGTCGGCATCGTCGCTGAAGTCGACGGCAAGCCGGTCGGCTGGTGCTCGGTCGCACCGCGGGAGACCTATCGCAGGCTCTCAAAGGTTCAGGACGACAGCGAAACGGGCGTCTGGTCGATCGTCTGCTTCTATGTGCCGAGGGCCCTGCGCGGCGGCGGGGTCGCGGCGGCGCTGCTCGACGCGGCGATTGACCATGCCTTTGACAGGGGCGCGCGCGTGATCGAGGCCTATCCGGTCGACCAGGCAGCGCCAAGCTACCGCTTCATGGGTTTTCGCGACATGTTCCTGGTGCGAGGCTTCCACGAGATCGGCACCGCGGGCTCGCGCCGGCATGTGATGCGGCTCGAGCGTTGACGCCGTGGACGGCGGCGTCTTTACTCAGGTGCAAAGGAAGCAGCCAATGAGCAAGCATCTCCAATCAACCATCGCGCTCTCCGCTGCTTTGCTCATATCCATTGCCGCCGATGCCTCGGCCGAGACCGCGCATATCTTCTGGAAGGACCTGCGGCCGGCGACCAAGGCGATCGCCGAAGACGCCAACATGCCGATGATCGCGGCGAAACTGCCGGACCACGGCGAGACTCTGTCCCTGGGCCTCCAGGACAAGACCGTTCAATTAGCCGGCTACGCGCTGCCGACCGATCGCGACGGCGACCTCGTCTACCAGTTCCTGCTGGTGCCGTGGACGGGCGCCTGCAGCCATATGCCGACGCCGCCGCCCAACCAGATCGTGCTGGTGACGCCGGCACATCCCTACAAGATGTCAGAGGCCTACCAGCCGGTCTCCATCACCGGCGTGCTGAAGCCAGGGATGGAGAAGAGCCAACTCTTCATCCTCGATGGCGTCTCGGTCATCCAGTCGGGCTACACGGTGCGCAAGGCCGAGGTGGCAAGCGTCAACTCGGTGCCGGACACGGTCACCTTGCCGGTCAGCTCGCCCTGGAGTTTCCTCAACAAAAAGAAGAACTAGGCAGGCTTGCGTGACCTTTCCGGAGAACGGCCACGCATCAGCACCTCAAGCCGCGTTGGCGCCGGCTTCCTTATCCAGCACCATGTAGTCGAGCGGAATCTCGGTCGTGTACTTGATCTGCTCCATGGCGAAGGACGACGAGACGTCGCGGATCTCGATCTTGGCGATCAGCCGCTTGTAGAAGGCGTCGTAGGCGGCGATGTCGGGCACCACCACGCGCAGCAGATAGTCGACGTCGCCGCTCATGCGGTAGAATTCGACCACTTCCGGAAATTCCTGGATCACCTCGGAGAAGCGCCGCAGCCATTCATGGCTGTGCGAATTGGTGCGGATCGACACGAAGACGGTGACGCGCACATTGACCTTCTCGTGGTCGAGGATAGCGACGCGCCGCTTGATGACGCCCTCTTCCTCGAGCTTCTGGATGCGCCGCCAGCAAGGCGTCGTCGACAGGCCGACTTTCTTGGCGACATCGGCGACGGCCAATGTCGCATCCTCCTGCAGGAGGCGCAGAATCTTTCGGTCAAGGCGGTCCATCGGATGCTCCGTTAGTGCATGTCGCCCAGCTTGCGTGGCGTGCGCTTTGAGGAATAGTTTGTCCATAATCCCTTTTATTCTGGCCTTTCACAAGAAAGAAATTCTGCCAGACAGGCGGAAAGCGGGTGTTTTCTTGCTGTATGCCTAACCAAGGCGATAGCGGATTTCCGACCTCAGGAAGGGCAGCAAATCCATTTCAAACCACGGATTCTTCTTCAGCCAGCCGGTGTTTCGCCACGATGGATGCGGCAGCGGCAACACTTTCGGGCCGGCCGGCGCATCCCATATCGCGCGCCAGTTCCTGACGGTTTCCGTCAACGAGGACTGCCGCGCCGTGCCCATGTGCCAGGACTGCGCGTAGCCGCCGATGGTCAGCACCAGATCGATTTGCGGCATCAGCGCCATCAGTTCGGCGCGCCACGCCGGCGCGCATTCGCGGCGCGGCGGCAGGTCGGCGCCCTTGGCATCCTGGCCGGGAAAGCAGAACCCCATCGGCACGATTGCGAATTTGTCCGTGTCGTAGAACTCCTCGCTGGTTACGCCAAGCCAGCTGCGCAGCCGGTCGCCGGAGGCGTCGGTGAACGGCATGCCCGAGAGATGGACCTTGGTGCCCGGCGCCTGGCTGGCAAGCAGGATGCGCGCTGTCGATGACGGCAGCAGCACCGGGCGCGGCTCGTGCGGCAATGGCCGGCCAAGCGGCTTCTCGACGCAGATGCGGCAGGCGCGGACCCTTGCCGTCAGTCTCTCCAGCGCTTCGCTCATCCGGGCCTCAGGCGGCCGCGCTCGGCCGGCTGGAGATCGCCGCGTGCCAGCGCAGCACGTTGGTGCATTCCTCCGGCACCCTGATGCGCGCCGGCTTCATGAAGTCGATGGCGATCAGCCCGGTGATGTCGGCGATCGAGAAGCTGTCGCCGGCGGCGAATTCGCGTTGCGCCAGTTCGGCATCGAGCAGCTTCAGGAATTCGACCGCCTTCGGCTTGTTCGCCTCGCCCCACTCAGGGACCTGCGGCACCTCCCATTCCTTCATCGCCGGATGAATGTGGCGAAAGGCCTGAGCGACGCTGCTCAGCAGATTGAGCTCGATGCGCCTTTGCCACATCTCGACCTTCGCCTTGCCGAGCGCGCCTTGCCCGAACAAAGGCGGCTCCGGATTAAGCTCCTCGAAATAGCGGCAGATGGCGACGGATTCGGTGATGATGGTGCCGTCGTCGAGCTCGAGCACCGGCAGGCGCTGCAGCGGGTTGCGCGAACTCACGGCCTGCTGCTTGTGCTCCGGCGCGCCCATGTCGACAGGCACCAGCGGAACCTCGATCCCTTTCTCGGCTAGGAAAACCCGCACCCTGCGCGGGTTGGGGGCGCGGCCGCCGTCGAACAGCTTCATTGTCATCCTCCCGATCCGATCTCGCTCCATCTCCTTACCGGAAGCGGAAAAACTCGCGCAAGGCGTCGCCGATAGACGCCAAGGTGCCGTGCTTCCTTTCGACCAGTCCGTGGCCGTGCGTATCGCGCCAGTCCTGCGGCTCGTCGAAGGTGCCGGCCCAGATGCCCGCCTTGCCGGCGCGGGCCCCGGCCTCCTCGGTCTCGAAATCGCCATAGGCGACGGCCCAGCCGGCCTCGACCTGGGCGCGGTTGAGGTCGACGCCGCCCGCCTTGCAGTCACCAAGCAGCCGGCCAAAGCGGTCCTGCTGCCAGCCGCTGCAGGACACGGGACGGCCGCCTATCAGCTGCACCAGCGACTGCCGCGCGAGCTTGCCGCACGCATAGTCGGCGCCACCCCTGCGGCAGGTCTGCTGGTACTCCGGCGCGTCGATGCCGCGCATGCGAATGCGCGTGGCGCCAAGCGTGATCGAATCGCCGTCATTGACGATCGCCGCGCCCGCGGCCTCGCGCGTCTCGAAGCGGTCGAGGCGGGCCGCGAGCAGGATCAGCAGACCGAGCAGAACTATGGTCAGGCAATAGTCGAAAAGCCGCCGCCACAGGCTGCGAGGCGGCTGCGGAGCGTATCGCCGGCGCGGCCTCGGCGACCAGGAACGGCTCATATGGCAAACAGTCTCTTAATCATTCGAACGTAGCTTAACGAATTGAAATCGCTGCGCGCAGAAATTGAAGTTTGTATGCCTTTGCTACGCACGAACACAGCGGACAAATTCATTGTGGACCGCAGGAAACCGCATCGCAACAGCGATGTGGCGCGCGCGGTGCGCAGAACCCGTGACCGTCTTTCGCAGCAGGCCGGCAATCTCGATTTCGACCGCGAGCTCCTGAAGCTGCATGCCCGCACCATGGTGGTCAGCGCGACCGCCATACCGATCCTGGTGCTGGCGATCGCCGCGACCGGCCTGTTGGCCGGCCTCGACAAGAAGATCGGCATCTGGGCGCTGTTCACCCTGCTTTGCTACGCGATCGTCGCCTTCATGGCGCGGCGCATCGAGCGGACGGAAGCGTCCCAGATCGATCCGTCGCAGGCGCGGCGCGATTTCCTCATCGGGCATTTCCTGTGCGGCCTTGGCTGGGCCTGGTTCGCCTGGTTCGGTTGCGACACCTGCCAGATCGATCAGTTCCAGGTGGTCAAGGCGATGGTGCTTCTGGTCGCCATGGCGGCCACCGCGGTGATGGCATCCTCGCTGGGCGGCGCGCTGCTGGCGACCTTCGCGATTCCCGTCGCCGTCTATGCCTATGCCGGAGCACGAACGTGGCTGCCGATCGAGGTTATCATGGCCGCGCTGCTGGTCACCGCCCTGCCCTTCTTCGCCTACGTCGCGCGCAATCTCAACCAGGCATCGCTGATGCTGATGTCATTCCGTTCGGAGAAGGATGCGTTGATCGCCGAGGTCGAAACGGCGAAATCGATGTCGGACGAGGCGCGGCGTCGGGCCGAGGATGCCAATCTGGCGAAGTCGCGCTTCCTCGCCTCGATGAGCCATGAGCTCAGGACCCCGCTCAACGCCATTCTCGGATTTTCCGAAGTGATGGCCAATGAAGTGCTCGGCCCGATGAACAACCCCACCTATCGCGACTATGCTCATGACGTGCACGAGTCCGGCCAGCATCTGCTCGACCTGATCAACGAGATCCTCGACCTGTCGCGCATCGAGGCTGGCCGGTACCAGCTCAACGAGGAGCCGGTAATGCTGCTCACCATCGCCGAGGACTGCTGCCACATGATGGAGTTGAAGGCGCGCAACAAGGACATCCGCGTCATCCAGGATTTCGAAACCACCTTGCCGCGCCTGTTCGCCGACGAACGCGCGGTGCGGCAGATCGCGCTCAACCTCCTGTCCAACGCCATCAAGTTCACGCCGTCCGGCGGCGAGGTTCGCGTGCGCGTCGGCTGGACCGCCGGCGGCGGGCAATACATCTCGGTCAAGGACAATGGGCCGGGCATTCCGGAGGAAGAAATCCCGGTCGTGCTTTCAGCCTTCGGCCAGGGTTCGATCGCCATCAAGAGCGCCGAGCAAGGCACCGGCCTCGGCCTGCCGATCGTGCAGGGCCTGCTCGCCATGCATGGCGGCGAATTCGAGCTTCACTCCAAGCTGCGCGAGGGCACCGAGGCGATCGCCATCTTCCCGCTCAGCCGGGTGATGGAGGAACTGCCGGCCCTGCCGACCAAGACGGTCGCGGCGCGCCGGCGCTAGGTCCGGGCCGCGGCCGCCATGCCGGAACTGGTGAGGGCGGCAGCCTTGACCAGGCCGGCGGCAAGGCCTGCTCCCACAGCTTCGCCATGGCTGACGCCAAGATCGAGCAACGGCCGCAAGCCAAGCCGTTCGATTGCCCTGGCGTGTCCCGGTTCCGGCGACAGGCTGGCCACCAGGCAGTGGGCGATCGCCGCTGGGTTGGCGGCGTGCAGAACAGCGGCCGTCGCCGTCGCCGCAAATCCGTCCAGCAGCACCGGGATCTTCTGCATGCGGGCAGCGAGGATGGCGCCGGCGATCGCCGCGAACTCGCGGCCGCCGACACGGCGCAAGGCTTCGAGCGGATCGCTGAGGCCGGCGCCGTGAAAGGCAAGCGCCCGATCGACCGCTTCAGCCTTGCGCGCCATCATCGCCGCGTCGGCGCCCGATCCGGGCCCGACCCAATCGATACCAGCGCCGCCGAACAGCGCGGCGCACAGAGCGGCGGCGACGGTGGAATTGCCGACGCCGAGATCGCCGAGACAAAGGAGATCGGCACCGCCGGCGACCGCTTCCATGCCGAAGGCCATGGTGGCGGCGCAGCCGCGTTCGTCGAGCGCGGCTTCCTCGGTGATGTCTCCGGTCGCAACATCCAGCGCCAGGTCAAAGACCTTGAGGCCGAGGTCGTTGGCGATGCAGACCTGGTTGATCGCCGCTCCCCCGGCCGCGCACAGTTCCACTGCATTGGCGGTCGCCGCCACCGGCCGCGGCGAGACGGCATGGCGGGGGACGCCGTGGTTCCCGGCGAAGATCGCCACCTGCGGCCGCCTGACCGCCGGCGGCGCCTGCCCGCTCCAGGCAGCGAGCCAGGCAGCGATGTCCTCGACGCGGCCAAGCGAGGCCCTGGGCTTGTCGACCTTGGCAAACAGCGCGCGCACGCGCGCCTCGGCCGCCTGATCGGCCGGCGGCAGGTTTGCCAGAAGGTTGCGAAAATCGTTGAAAGGCGATGCGCTGGTCATGCGGCCTACAATGGTTTGCTGGAAGGTTTGAGCGGCATAACCGCCTTGCTGCGCCAGCACAACCTTCTGGGCTTGCCGTGAAAGCAGCAAAGCGCGGCGCATTCCGTGGGGCTTGCATTGGCATGGACGTTGCACCATGTGGAAGTAGCGCAAGAGAACATCATGACGGCCATCGAATCCCCGTGCATCCTGGTCTGTTCGATCGACATGAAAACCGGCTTCTGCTTCGGCTGCGGCCGCACGCGCGACGAGATCTCCGCCTGGATCGGGATGACTCCGGAGGTTCGCCGCGCTGTCATGGCCGAGTTGCCGGCACGGCTGGAGACGGTGGAGCGGCGGCCGCGCCGGGAGACCCGCCGCACCCGCATGGCGCGCGAGCGCGACGCGTTGTCGTGAAGGGGCAACACCGATGAACCGCCTGTTCTGGATCCTGATGGTGGTGATCGGCGCCGGCGCGCTGCTTTTGATGCTCAACGATTCGGCGGGCAGCACGTTTGGCGTCGACAACTACGATTTCAGCCGGCTGATCTGGCTCGGCGCGTTCGGCACGCTGATCGGCGCCGGCCTGCTGCGCTCCGGCAGGCCGCTCGGCGACATGGCCCGCAATCTCGGCACCTGGGCCGTCATCGTGCTGGCGCTGATCGCCGGCTATCAATACCGCTATGAGCTGCAGGACGTCGCCAGCCGGGTGACGGCGGGCCTTGTCCCCGGCAGCCCGCTGGCGCTGGGCGTGGAGGACGGCCACGCCACGGTCACCCTGGACAAGGCCGACAATGGCCATTTCGAGGCGCGCATCCTGATCAACGGCGCGCCGGTG
>NZ_RZOF01000289.1:0-8039 GCF_003998955.1 Mesorhizobium sp. M4B.F.Ca.ET.017.02.2.1
GGCCTCGCGTCCCGCTGCGCCTCGATCAGCGCTTCGACGGCGACCGGCGCCAGCGAGCGGCCGCGTGGCGCGAAGATCGGCTGATAGGCGCTCTTCAGCCGGAACTCGCCATAGACGCCGTATTCGATGCCGATCTCGTCGGCAAAGATCGCCTCGGCGGCATTGCGCCGCCTGTCCGGCCATACGCTCACGATGCGGTCCTGCGCCCGAATACCCGCGCCCCGCGCGCTGCCGGTGCCGTGCCCGGACCGGCCGGCGCCACACCGGCGCCCGTCGCCGCCGCGGGCGGCGGGGCACCCTTGCCAAAGACGCGAAAACTGGTCGGCGCCAGTTCCGGCCGCGCCAGCACGAAGCCCTGCACCATCGAGGCTCCCGATTTCTCGGCGAGCTCGAGCTGCCAGCCCTCCTCGAGGCCTTCGAACACGGTGCGGATGCCTTGCTGCTCGAAGCTCCTCACCATGGTGGTCAAGAGGGCAAAGCCGGCGCCGGACTCCATCAGCTGCGTGATCCAGTGCGCGTCGAACTTGACGATGTCGGGCTTGAGCTCCTTGATCCGGTTGATGTCGGATTCGTCGGCGCCGTAGTCGTCGACCGCGATGCGGAAGCCGTTGGCCCTCAGCGCCTCGACGAAGCTGTAGAGCGCCTCCTGCGATGCCGACTTCTGCTCGGTGACTTCGCACACCATGCGGCGCGGGTCGATGCCGGCCTCGTGCAGCACCAGCCGCATGTCGCGCAGCGCCTTGTCGGCGACGCCGCGGTCGGTGAACACCGAGGGATCGAAATTGACGAAGATCGATGCTTCCTCCGGCAGGCAGACGCCGGCGTTGAGCAGGTGCAGCGTGCGCGTCAGCGCCTCGATATGCAGGCGGTCGCCCGCCGGGCAGGTGTTGAAAAAGGTCATCGGTGACTGCGGCTCGCCGTCGCGAAACGGCCTGATCAGCCCCTCGAACGCGACGATCGACAGCTTGCCTTCGTTGAAGGCGAAGATCGGCTGGAAGGCGCTCTGCAGCGTATGGACGCCCCAGACACCGCTTGCGGTGCCGTCATCATGACGGATGATGTGGGCGAGCCCGATACTACGCGACAAGGGTTCCTCGCTCCGCAAGACTGGCGGAATTGGCTTGCTATCCTGCCATCAGGGGTTTTAGCGGCCGTTGATGAATTTATTGTTGCCGAGGCGATGCCGGCACGGCGGCTTGACCCCTGGCTCATGCGACAGCGCTTGCGCTTGGCCGGATGTTGCGACAAGAGAGGCGCCGCGGCCGCTCCTGGCCGCGACGCCCCTTGGAGATATCAGGTCATGGCCTTTCTTGCCGACGCCCTTTCCCGCGTGAAGCCTTCCGCGACCATCGCGGTGACGCAGAAAGCGCGCGAGCTGAAAAACGCCGGCCGGGACATCATCGGCCTCGGCGCCGGCGAGCCGGACTTCGATACGCCCGACAACATCAAGAACGCGGCGATCGACGCGATCCGCCGTGGCGAAACCAAGTATCCGCCCGTGTCCGGCATCGCGCCGCTGCGCGAGGCGATCGCGAAAAAATTCAAGCGCGAGAACAATCTCGACTACCGGCCCGAGCAGACCATCGTCGGCACCGGCGGCAAGCAGATCCTGTTCAACGCCTTCATGGCAACGCTGAACCCCGGCGACGAGGTGATCATCCCGCGCCCCTACTGGGTGAGCTATCCCGAGATGGTGGCGATCTGCGGCGGCAGCTCGGTGTTTGCCGACACCTCGATCGACAACGGCTTCAAGCTGACGCCGGCGGTACTGGAAAGGGCGATCACGCCGCGCACCAAATGGCTCTTGATGAACTCGCCGTCCAACCCGTCCGGCGCCGCCTACACGGAAGCCGAGCTTCGGGCGCTGGCCGACGTGCTGCTCAAGCACCCGCATGTCTGGACGCTGACCGACGACATGTATGAGCACCTCACCTATGGCGATTTCGTCTTCAGGACCATCGCCGAGGTCGAGCCGAAGCTCTACGAGCGCACGCTGACCATGAACGGCGTCTCGAAGGCCTATGCCATGACCGGCTGGCGCATCGGCTACGCCGCCGGCCCCGTGCCGCTGATCAAGGCCATGGACATGATCCAGGGCCAGCAGACCTCCGGCGCCTGCACCATCGCGCAATGGGCTTCCGTCGAGGCGCTGAACGGCCCGCAGGACTTCATTGCCAAGAACAAGGCGATCTTCCAGGGCAGGCGCGACCTGGTCGTCTCGATGCTCAACCAGGCGCGCGGCATCTCCTGCCCCTCGCCGGAAGGCGCTTTCTACGTCTACCCGTCCTGCGCCGGGCTGATCGGCAGGAAGACGAAAGCCGGCAAGGTGATCGACAGCGACGAGACCTTCTGCTCGGAACTTCTCGAGGCCGAAGGCGTGGCGGTTGTGTTCGGCTCGGCCTTCGGCCTTGGCCCGAACTTCCGCATCTCCTACGCCACCTCGGAGACGCTTCTGGAAGAGGCCTGCACGCGCATCCAGCGCTTCACCGCCTCCCTCACCTGATCAGGTCGCTGCCAAAAGAAAACCCGGCTCCAGGCCGGGTTTTTCTTGGGTCGCCGAGCAATTCCAGGAAAAGTGCGTAGCGGCAGGCTCGGCGACTTCGCCGTAGCCTTTCGTCCGGAATTGCGCAAAGACAAACGCTCTAGCCGCCATACTGCTCGTCGCTGACCTTCTCCAGCCAGTCGGCATGGACACCGTCGAGCGCTTCCTGCATGGCGATATGCGTCATCGCCGTATTCGCGCCGGCGCCATGCCAATGCTTTTCGCCGGGCGCGAACGAGATGACGTCGCCGGCCCTGATCTCCTGGATCGGCCCGCCCCAGGTCTGGGCACGGCCGGCGCCCGAAGTGACATAGAGCGTCTGGCCAAGCGGATGCGTGTGCCAGTTGGTGCGCGCGCCCGGCTCGAAGCTGACCAGGGTTGCCCTTAGCCGCGCCGGCGCTTCCTTTTCGATGATCGGGGTTTGCAGCACCCGGCCGGTGAAATATTTCTCCGGCGCCATGATGGTCGGCACGCTGCCGCAGGCAATGATCTTCATCGTCTCGATCCTCGAACTGATGTCATATCCGTGGCGGCAACCGTCGCGCTACGGCCCGCCATCGTGGCGGCAGTTTCCGCCGATGCCGCTCACGGCGCAACCGCTTCCCGGGCGGCCCGACGCGGCGAAACATGTCACCATCGCAGCCGCGGCCAGAACAGGCCCGCTTGCTTTCGATGGGCCTCATAGGCACCGGCCAGATCGGTGCGCGAAAATTTCTTCTCTTCGTCCAGCGCCGCGATCAGGTAGAGCACGAAGATCCCGGCAACGGGCACCACCGCCCAGATCGACCAGGTCGCGATACCCCAACCGGCCCAGAAGATGATGTAGGAGGTGTAGAACGGGTGGCGGATGTAGGAGAACGGTCCGTCGGTCACCAGGCCATGCGGATTGTCGGCGTCGAAGACAAAGCGCAGCCGCGCCTTGCGCGACCTCGAAATCGCCCACCAGAACAGCGCGGAGCTCACCAGCTGGATCGCCAGCCCGACGATCTTGGCCAGTGGCGGCTGCGGCAGGATCCAGATGATCGCCAGGAAAAACAGCGCTGTCGCGGCCACGACGACCGAGATTATCTTCGCACCCGAGGACATGGCCGACGATTGGAAATGGGCGCGCATCGACCACAGATATTGGCCGACCGTGGCGATGCCGATGATCGAGACTAGAAGGTCGAGCCCACGTTCCATCATCAAAATTCCACGCCCGCGCCGAAGATTCGCAGGCACTATAACCGGTCGCCGCGGATTAATCCTTTCTTAACCAGAAACCTAAAGCCCGTGTAGACCCAGGGCATGCGATGCTGGACGTCACGCAATCCTGAGGTTCAATGCATCATGGCCGTCGCCGAGCGCACGATCCGCACCCCGCAGGCCGATTTGCGCGTCAGCGAGTCGGCAGGCCCCGGCATGCCCATCGTGATGATCCATGGTTCCGGCGCCTCGCGCGCCGTCTTCGCCCGCCAGTTCGACAGCCCGCTCGCCGATGCCCACCGGCTGGTCGCTTTCGATCTCCCGGGTCATGGCCAGTCGTCGGACGCCGCCGACCCGATGGCGGACTACACCCTCACCGGCCTGGCGCGCGCCGCCGGCCACCTCCTCGACGATCTGGGCATCGACCGCGCCATTGTCTACGGCTGGTCGCTCGGCGGCCATGTCGCGATCGAGCTGGCAAGCTTCCATCCGGCCGTCCACGGACTGATGCTGACCGGCGCGCCACCGGTGTCGAAAGGCTTCTTCGGCATGCTGCGCGGCTTCCACGCCAACTGGGACATGCTGCTGGCTTCGAAGAAGCTCTATTCCGAACGCGATGCCGAACGCTTCGAAACACTGTGCTTCGGCGACAGCGCCGACCCGTCGTTCCGCGAAGCCATCCTGCGCACGGATGGCCGGCTGCGCGCCGTGGTGACGCGCTCGATGATGGCCGGCAAGGGCGCCGACCAGAAGCAGGTCGTCGAGCAGGCCGCCTTTCCGGTGGCGATCGTCAATGGCGAGAACGACCCCTTCATCCGGCTCAACTACTTCGACACGCTGGACCATGGTTCGCTCTGGGAGCAATGCCACGTCGTCCCGGGCGCCGGACACGCACCCTTCTGGGAGCGACCGGATCTGTTCAATCCGATGCTGTCGCGCTTTGCCGAAACGGTTGCGGCGCGGGAGGCTGATACTGCCCTGCCGGCCCAGCGCCGGGCCGGCTGACGCCACCGTGTAGGGTAACGACTCCTTGCAGCCGCTGGCATGGCGCTGGCCCTGAGCGCCTGACGACGCAAAGCCGGCGAATTTCCTATTTTCCTTGCCCTCCCCGCAAACCCGTGGGACGATGCCCTTGGGCAGGTGGCGATTGAAAAGAAGCCCCGCCCGCGACGGCCGAACAGGCCGGCCGCCGCTCCCAGGGAAACGCCTGAGTGGAGGTCAGCCATGGGTACTCGCGCCGGAGGACGACGCACGGGACCGAAATGCATTGCCATAGTCGGTCCCTTCGCAAGCGGTAAGACGACACTTCTCGAAGCAATACTGGCCCGCACGGGCGCCATCCCCCGCCAGAATCCCGTTTCATCAGGCAGCACCGTTTCCGATCATTCAGCCGAGGCCCGCGCCCACGCCATGAGCGTCGAGGCGACCTTCGCGACCACGGAATTCATGGGCGAGCAGCTCACCTTCGTCGATTGTCCCGGCTCTATCGAGTTCGCCTTCGAGGCCGAACCGGTGCTCGCCGCCTGCGATGCCGCTGTCGTCGTTGCCGAAGCCGACGAGAAGAAGATCCCCGCGCTTCAGCTCATCATGCGCAAGCTCGACGATCTCGGCGTGCCGCGCATCCTGTTCCTGAACAAGGTCGACAAGGCGGTCGCCGGCGTGCGCGACACGCTGAAGATGCTGCAGCCGGCAAGTTCGGTGCCGTTGCTGCTGCGCCAGATTCCGCTGCGCAAGGACGGTGTCGTCATCGGCTCGATCGATCTCGCGCTGGAGCGTGCCTACATCTACCGCGAGTATGCCGAGAGCCAGGTCGCCGACATACCGGGTGACGACAAGGCTCGCGAGCTGGAGGCCCGCTTCTCCATGCTGGAGACGCTCGCCGACCACGACGACCAGTTGATGGAGCAGCTGCTCGAGGAGATCGAACCGCCGAAGGATGCGATCTTCGACGACCTTGCCGCCGATCTTCGCGCCGGCGCGGTGACGCCGGTGCTGATCGGCACCGCCGAGAAGGGCAATGGCGTGCTGCGCCTCCTGAAGGCGATACGCCATGACGCGCCCGACATCGAGGCGACCCGCAAGCGCCTTGGCGCGCCCGACGGCAACCAGACCGTCGTCCAGGTGATGAAGACCATCCACACCGCGCATGGCGGCAAGCTGTCGGTATCGCGCGTGCTCTCCGGACAGCTCGCCGACGCGGCCGAGCTTTACCTGTCGAACGGCGAAGCCGCCAAGGTCTCCGGCATCTACAAGATGCTTGGCAAGGACCAGCTGAAGCTCGCCTCCGCCAAGGCCGGCGACACCGTCGCGCTCGGCAAGCTCGACATTGTCAAGACCGGCCAGACGCTGAGCTCCGCCAAGGGCGGCATCAGTCCGCTGGTCACGCTGGAGCCGCCGCAGCCGGTGTTCGCCTTCGCGCTGCGGCCGAAGGAGCGCAAGGACGAGGTCAAGATGTCGGCCGCCATCCAGCGCCTTGCCGAGGAGGATCCCTCGCTCAGCCTGCGCCACAACCAGGACTCCGCCGAAACCGTGCTGTCGGGGCATGGTGAGATGCACCTGCGGGTCGTGCGCGAGCGGCTCGAGGGCAAGAACCAGATCCCGGTAGAGGGTCACAACCCCGCCGTGCCTTACCGCGAAACGATCCGCAAATCGGCGCAGCAGCGCGGTCGCCACAAGAAGCAGTCCGGCGGCCACGGCCAGTTCGGCGACGTGGTGGTCGAGATCAAGCCGCTGCCGCGCGGCTCCGGCTTCCAGTTCACCGACACCATCACCGGCGGCGTGGTGCCGAAGACCTACATCCAGTCCGTGGAGACCGGCATACGCGACTATCTGAAATCCGGCCCGCTCGGCTTCCCCGTGGTCGATGTCGCGGTCAATCTCTCGGACGGGTCCTACCATGCCGTCGATTCCTCCGACATGGCCTTCCAGATGGCGGCCAAGCTGGCGATGAAGGAAGGCATGGCTGCCTGCTCGCCGGTGTTGCTTGAGCCGGTGATGAAGGTCGAGATCGTCACGCCGTCGGACGCGACGTCGAGGATCATCGCCCTGATCCCGCAGCGGCGCGGCCAGATCCTCGGTTATGACGCGCGGCCCGACTGGCCGGGATGGGATGTGGTCGAGGCGACCATGCCGCAGGCGGAGATCGGCGACCTGATCATCGAGCTGCGCTCGGCGACGGCCGGCGTCGCCAGCTACCGGGCCGCCTTCGACCACATGGCCGAGCTGACCGGCCGGCTGGCGGACGAGGCGATGAACGCCAACGGCAAGGCTGCCTGAGCCGATCCGCCAATGCGAAAACGGCGCCCGGATGATCCGGACGCCGTTTATCGCGGACCGTCTTCCTGGGAGGCAAACGGCAGGTCCGCCGCATGTGTCCGCCCTGTAGCCGACGGAAGAAAGGTTCGGACGCGGTAGCCGCCTGAGCCCGGTCCGTCCGAGTGATGCCCCCATCTCCCGAACCGACCAAACCGCGTCCTATGGTCTGCTTAGTCGATAGCGTGTGTCTGCGCCATGTTACCAGAGGTTACATGTCACTGTTACGTGGCATTGCCGATCGATTTTCCGCGCCCTCATTGCCCAGCGGGCAACAAAAAAGCCGGATCAGTAAAGATCCGGCTGAGTTTGATTGGAAGTGCCTGTTAAGGCTAACCTCCAGAGGGGAACACTCGAGGGCGCTAATGGGAGGAGAACGCGCCCAGGAGATGATCTATATATGTGCTCATCATGCCCAAGAAACAAGCATCTATTTTGCAACACACGCATGCAAAAAGACGGAGGCTGTGGTCCAACCTATTCCAAGGCTCGATAGGACCAGAAAAATCGACGGAATCCAGCACGCTACAGGGTCGAAATCATTGCCGAGGTCTGCATCGGGGTCGATTCAATTGGGAAAATGCGAACGCCGCCGAATGATGTGGATTCGAGCAGCCCAAGTCCATTTTTACGGCAAGGGTGGCTGATGCGCAGATTTTCGGCAATCGCCGGCAGCGCGCTGTTCCTGGTCGTGGCGCCCGGCGTCGTCGCCGGGCTGGCGCCGCTTCTGCTGACGGACCGCTACCGGCTGCCGCTGTCGACGGTGTCTGGCTTCGCCCCTGTCGGCTGGGTGCTGGTTGTGGGAGCGGCAGCCATGCTGCTGCACGCCTTCGCCCGCTTCGCGCTCGAGGGCCGTGGCACGCCGGCCCCGGTGGCCCCGACCGAACGGCTGGTCGTCGGCGGTATCTACCGCCATGTGCGCAACCCGATGTACGTCGCTGTGCTGTCGATCATCCTCGGCCAGGCGCTGTTGTTCTCGAGCTGGGCGCTCGTCGTCTAC
>NZ_RZOF01000028.1:0-32108 GCF_003998955.1 Mesorhizobium sp. M4B.F.Ca.ET.017.02.2.1
CTGGGCGTCCGTCTCGCGGGCCTTCGGCGCGGCGATCGACGAGGCCGGTTTCGGGCCGGCGGAGATCGCCCGGATCCGCGCCGGCATCGGCCGCGCCGGCAGCGGCCGCAAGGGTGCGCTGGAGGCGCTCAAGGCGATCGCGCATCCTTTCGCCAGCATCGCTTTCGTCAGCGACGGGGTCGGGGCCTGCATTGGCGCGCATTCGGGCCAGGACGGCGCCATCGTCATTGCCGGCACCGGCTCGATCGGGCTCGGCTTCGTCGACGGGCGCGACCTGCGCGTCGGCGGCTACGGTTTTCCAATCTCAGACGAAGGCAGCGGCGCCGATCTTGGCCTCAAGGCGGTGCGGCTTGCCCTGCGCGCCCCTGACGGACGCTACGAGCGGACGGCGCTGCTCGCCGAAGTCATGCAGCGCTTCAAGGACGATCCGATGGAGGCCGTCGCCTGGATGGACCGCGCCAGCGCCACCGACTACGCGGCGCTGGCGCCGATGGTGATCCGCCATGCCGACCAGGGCGACGCGGCCGGGCGGCGGATCGTGCAGAGCGCGGCCGAGCAGGTCGACACGTTCGTGCGGGTGCTGTTCGACAAGGGCGCGCCGCGGGTGACGCTGCTCGGCGGCCTGTCCAGCCCGCTCGAGCCGTGGCTCGCGCCCGATGTGCGCCGGCGCCTGAAGCCCGCCGACGGCGACGCGGTTTCAGGGGCGATCATCCTGGCCAAAAGGTCCCTCGCCGGTCGCTGACGCGTCTCGTCGATAGGAATATTCTATTCCACTCTGTCGTTGACACTGCGAATATTCAATTCTAAAAAGTTAACAAAGCAGAACCGGCCACAAATATGAGCGCCAATGCCGCGACCGCGGCACTGGTCGGCGTCCGGTGCTGCATCAGATTCCCTGCCAAAAGGCAGCGTTTGAAAGCAAGCGGATGAGCGAACACGGCTTGATGTCCGAGCTGGAGCGGTTGGTTTCCGAGGACCGGAACCCGCGCACAATGGACATCGACCTGTTGCCCACCGCCGACGTGCTGCGCCGGATCAATGACGAGGACAAGGGCGTCGCCGCCGCCGTCGAGAAGGTCATCCCGGAGATAGCGATGGCCGTGGACCGGATCGTGCAAGCCTTCCAGAAGGGCGCGCGGCTGATCTATATCGGCGCCGGCACCAGCGGCCGGCTGGGCGTCCTCGACGCCTCCGAATGCCCGCCGACCTTCGGCGTTCCCGAAGATATGGTGATCGGCCTCATCGCCGGCGGTGCCGAAGCGCTGGTGCGCGCCGCCGAAGGCGCCGAGGACGATCCGAAGCAGGGCGCGGAGGACCTGCGGGATATCGTCCTCACCGCCGACGACGTGGTGGTCGGCATCGCCGTCAGCGGCCGCACGCCCTACGTCATGGGCGGGCTCAACTACGCCAAGGACGTGGGCGCGACGACGGTGGCGCTGTCCTGCAATTCGCGCTCGACCATTGCCGGCATTGCCGACATCGCCATCTCGCCGGTCGTCGGTCCGGAGGTGCTTACCGGCTCGACCCGGCTGAAGTCGGGCACCGCGCAGAAGCTGGTCCTCAACATGCTGACCACCGCCAGCATGATCCGCATCGGCAAGAGCTACCAGAACCTGATGGTCGACCTCAATCCGTCCAACAAGAAGCTGGTGGCGCGGGCCGTCCGCATCATCATGCAGACGACTGGCTGCACGGCGCAGCAGGCACGGCAGGCGCTGGAGGCGACAGGCAAGGACGTGAAGCTGGCGATCCTGATGGTGATTACCGGCATGGGCGTGGAAGAAGCGCGCGAGGCGCTCGGCAAGGCGGGAGGGTTCCTGCGCAAGGCGATCAGCGAAAAGACGGCGTGAAGCCGCATGAGAAAACTGGGCCGACAGTCCGGGGCGCCTGCCCCTTTGAAGCGGTCCGCGGAATTGCAAAGCAAGGTCGAACGAAATGGGAGACGACAATGGTCAAGCATCTGACGAGGAAACTGGTTTCGGGCATGGCGCTTGCGGCGCTGGTCGGCATCGCCCCCGCGCCGTTGGAGGCAAGTGCGGCAACGCTGCACATGGCCTGGGCGCAGGACGCCACCGGGCTCGATCCGCACAAGCAGACCGCCTTTTCGTCGCTGAGGCTCTTGGAGTTGGTCTATGAACCGCTGGTCAGGGTCGATGCCAGCCTGAAGATCGTGCCGGCGATCGCCGATAGCTGGCAGTTCTCGGCTGACGGCAAGGAACTGAGCTTCAAGCTCAACCCGAAAGCCAAGTTCCAGAATGGCGCCGCTGTCACCTCGGCCGACGTGAAGGCCTCGTTCGAGCGCATCCTCGACGAGAAGACCGGGGCGGCTGCCCGCGCCAATTTCCTGTCGATCGCCAGCATCGACACGCCCGATCCGGCGAGCGTCGTCTTCCACCTGTCGCAGCCGGACGTGCCGCTGCTGACGGCGATGAGCGACGTAAACGCGGCCATCGTTCCGGCCAGCGAGATCGCCGCCGGCTCGATAGGCACCAAGGCGATCGGCTCGGGCCCGTTCAAGCTCGACAAATGGGACCCCAACGCCAAGGAAGTGCTCAGCGCCAACAAGGACTGGGCCGGCGGCGCCACCGGCGTCGACGGCATCGAGATCAGCGTGCTGCCGGACGAGACGGCGATCCTGGCGGCGATGCGCACCAAGCAGATCGACTTCGCGCTGCTCAACGACCCGCTGGTCGCCACGCTGGTGCCGAAGGAAGCCAGCCTGCAGCTCAACCGCGTGCCGGTGCTTGCCTATCACGTGCTGCAGCTCAACCCGTCGCGCAAGCCGATGACCGAGCTGAAGGTGCGGCAGGCGATCTCCTGCGCCATCGACCGGCAGGAGGTGCTGGACACCGCCTCGCTCGGCGAGGGCAAGGTGACCGGGCCGCTGACCATTCCCTCGATGGCCACCGATCCCGGCCAGCTGTTCTGCTACAAGCGCGACGTCGAGAAGGCGAAGAAGCTGATGGCCGAAGCCGGCTTTGCCGACGGCTTTTCGGCGACCGTGATCGGCGCCACCGGCGAGCCGCCGACGGCGGCTGCGGAGGCCCAGGTCATCCAGTCGCAGCTCGCCGAGATCGGCGTCAAGCTCGACATCAAGATGATGGAGCTCAACGTCTATGTCGACGCCTGGCTGAAGGGCGATTTCGACATGGCGGTGGCGCTCAATGGCGGCAGGGCCGACCCCTACACAATGTACAACCGCTACTGGACCAAGGCCGGCAATCTGCAGAAGGTGGCCAACTACATCGACGACACGCTGGACGCCCAGATGCAGAAGGGCCGCGCCGAGACCGATCCGGAAAAGCGCAAGGCGATTTTCTCCGAGTTCGAAAAGCACCTCGCCGAGGTTTCGCCGTGGATCTGGCTCTACACCTCCTACAGCTACACGGCGCAGCAGAAGAATGTCGCGGGATTCGTGCCGACGCCGACCGGCACGCTGTTCAGCCTGAGCAAGGTCACCATCCAGCAGTGATGGCCGGCGGACGAGAGGTGTTCTTCGCGTGACCTATCTGCTCAGGCGCCTGGCGGTGTTTCCTCTCGTTTTGATCGGCGTCTCCATCGTCGTGTTCGTCGCCATCCGGATGGTTCCGGGTGACGCGATCACGGCGATGCTGGGCACCGAGGCCGGGCTTCTGACGCCGCAGCAGCGCGCTGCGCTGGCCGCCTATTTCGGCATCGACCAGCCCTGGTTCGTTCAGTACGGACGATGGGTCGTCGGCCTTTTGCACGGCGATCTCGGCATTTCGACGACCTATGGCAGGTCGGTCCTCGATGTCATCCTCGAACGCTTCCCGCTGACGCTCGAGCTGGCGCTTCTCTCGATGCTGATCGCGCTTGTGATCGGCGTGCCCGCCGGCGTCTTTGCCGCCACGCGCAACGAGAAACTCTCCGACCTCGGCGTGCGCATCGCCGCCATGATCGGCCAGTCGACGCCGAATTTCGTGCTGGCGCTGCTGATCATCTACACGCTGTCGGCCGGTTTCGGCGTGCTGCCGGCGATGGGCGAGTTCGCGCCGCTGTGGCAGGATCCGCTGCGCAATCTCGGCCAGTTGATCCTGCCCGCCATCACGCTCGGCTTCGCCTTCGCCGCCTCGGTCACCCGTATATCGCGCTCGGCCATGCTCGACGTCTTGAGCGACGACTATGTGCGCACCGCCCGCAGCAAGGGCGCCCCGGCGCGCAGCGTCATCTGGCGCCATGCCTTGCCCAACGCGCTGATCCCGGTGGTGACGCTGAGCGGCATCGAATTCGGCTATCTCCTCGGCGGCGCAGTCATCGTCGAGCAGATCTATGCGCTGCCCGGCCTCGGCCGGCTGGTGCTCGACGCGATTCTGCAGCGCGACTATGCGCTGGTGCAGGGATGCGTGCTGTTCATCGCCTTCAACTTCATGATCGTCAATCTCCTGGTCGACCTCGCCTATGCCGCGCTCGATCCGCGCATCCGACTGGGGGAAAATTGATGCGCATCCTCAAAGCCATCTTCGCCCACACCAGCGGTCGCATCGGCGGTTTCATCGTCGGGCTCTATCTCCTGCTTGCCGTGCTTGGCCTGCTCGGGCTGACGCCGCACGACCCGCTGACGCAGTACCGTGTCGACCGCCTGCACGCGCCAGGCGCCGCCTACTGGATGGGCACCGACCTGTTCGGCCGCGACGTCGCGAGCCGGCTGATGATGGGCATCGGCCAGTCCTTCACCGTCGCCTTCTTCTCGGTGGCTTTCGCCACGCTCGCCGGCACCGTCCTCGGCCTGGCGGCGGCCTGGTTCGGCCGACGCTGGGACGGCGTGCTGATGCGGATCATGGACGTGCTGCTCGCCTTCCCGGCGATCCTCCTGGCACTGCTCATCGTCGCCGTCGCCGGTCCCGGCACCTGGACCAGCGTGCTTGCCATCGGCATCGTCTACACGCCGATCTTCACGCGCGTGGTGCGCGGCCCGGCGCTGTCGCTCAGGGCGCGCGAATTCGTCGACGCCGCGCGCACCTTCGGCAGCAGTTCAAGCTACATCCTGACCAGGCACCTGCTGCTCAATCTGGTCGCGCCGCTGACCGTCCAGGTGACGCTGGCTTTGGCCTGGGCGCTGCTCACCGAAGCCAGCCTCAGCTTCCTCGGCCTCGGCACGCAGCCGCCCGCCGCCTCGCTCGGCCTGATGCTGAGCGACAGCCGCAATCTTATGGAAACGGCGCCGTGGCTGATGATCTTCCCAGGCATCGCCATCATGATCAGCATCCTCGGCTTCAACCTTTTGGGCGACGCCCTGCGCGACATTCTCGATCCGAAGATGCGGAGGGCGGTCGCGTGATCCCGCTGCTTTCCGTATCCGATCTCAGCGTCGGTTTCGGCCGCAAGGCCGAGGCCAATGAAGTTGTCCGTGGCGTGAGCTTCGATCTCGCCGACGGCGAGACCCTCGCCATCGTCGGCGAGAGCGGCTCGGGCAAGTCGGTCACCGCGCTGTCGGTCAACCGGCTCGTCGACTTCGGCGGCGGCAAGATCACCGGCGGCTCGATCCGGCTGAGGCGCGGCGACGGCGGCGTGCTCGATCTGGCAGGGGCGGCCGAACCGCAACTGACGAAGATCCGCGGCGCCGAGATCGGCATGATCTTCCAGGAGCCGATGACCTCGCTCAATCCGGTGCTAAGCATCGGCACGCAGATCGCGGAATCGTTCCGCCTGCATCGCGGCCTGACCGGCCGCCAGGCGATGGCCGCGGCCAAGGATGCGCTCGACCGGGTGCGCATCCCCGATGCGGCGCGGCGGCTGAAATACACGCCGAACCAGCTTTCCGGCGGCATGCTGCAGCGGGTGATGATCGCCACGGCGCTTGCCTGCAATCCGCGCCTGCTGATCGCCGACGAGCCGACGACGGCGCTCGACGTGACGGTGCAGGCGCAGATCATGGCGCTGCTCGCCGAGCTGAAGCGCGAGACCGGCATGTCGATGATCTTCATCACCCACGATATCGGCCTCGTCGCCGGCATCGCCGACAAGGTGATGGTGATGCAGAACGGACAGGCCGTCGAACAGGGCGAGCTGAACCAGATCCTCGACCATCCGCGGCATGCCTATACGCAGCATTTGCTGCACGCCGTGCCGCATTTCGCCAGCGGCAAGGCGACGCGCTCGGATGGCCGACGCGAGAAGGCGCCTGACGCCGAGCCGGCGCTCAAGGTCGACGGTCTAGTCGTGCGCTATCCGGCCAGGAGCGGCCTGTTCGGGCGCGCCACCGGCGCAGTGCATGCCGTCGACGGCGTCGATTTCGAGCTGATGCCGGGCGAGACGCTGGCCATTGTCGGCGAGAGCGGCTCCGGCAAGTCGACCACGGCGCGCGCGGTGCTCGGCCTGGTGCGCTCGACGCGCGGCAGCTTCTCGGCCAGCGCGCGCAAGGCTGGCGCCGAGCGAAGCGCGCCACCGGTCCAGATGGTGTTCCAGAACCCCTATGCCTCGCTCAACCCCAGGCTGACGATCGAAAGCATCCTCGCCGAACCGGTGATCGCTTCGGGCGGCCGCGTGGGCGCAGAAACGCGTGCGAAGATGACGACGCTGCTGAAGCGCGTCGGCCTGCCGGAAAACAGCCTGGAGCGCTACCCGCACGAATTCTCGGGCGGCCAGCGGCAAAGGCTGTGCATAGCGCGCGCGTTGATGCTGAACCCGTCCGTCGTCGTGCTCGACGAGGCGGTTTCGGCGCTCGACGTCTCGGTACAGGCTCGGGTGCTGGAGCTTCTGGTCGAACTGCAGCGCGAATTTGGCCTGGCCTATCTGTTCATCTCGCACGACATGGCCGTGGTGGAGCGCATCGCGCACCGGATCGCCGTGATCTATGCCGGCCAGATCGTCGAGATCGGCGATGCAAAGTCGGTGCTGTCGACGCCGAAGCATGCCTACACGAAGAAGCTCATCGCGGCGGTGCCGACCATCGAGCGCCGGCGCGAGCGTTTCGAACTGGATACGCGGCAAGTGCCGTCGCTGGTGCGGCCGCTGGGGTTTGAACCGGGGCCGGCAAAGTGGGATGTGTTTGGGCCGGATCATATAGTGAGGGTCGAGGCGTGAAGGATAGCGCTCAAAGATGCGCAGGCTTGGCGGGACAGCACTCCCCTCCGGCCTGCCGGCCAGAGGGGTGTGGGACGGATCGCTGCCTCTCCGATGGAGGCCGATATTGACCGCCCTCGCCGAGCTCTTCACTCACGCCTTCGCCCCGCTCGAAGCGTCGGTGGCCGAAGGCCGCATTCCGGGCGGCGTGTTAGGGATTGTCGAGCGCGGCGGCGCCCGCGTTGTACGTGCCACGGGCCTTGCCCAACGCGTGCCCGACTCCAGGCCCATGCATGAAGGAACCTGGTTCGATCTCGCCTCCCTGACCAAGGTGATCTTCACCACGCCGCGCATCCTCAAGCTGGCGGAGGATGGCGTCATCGACCTCGATACGCCGCTGATCTCGGCGCTGCCGGACCTGCGCCAATATGACCAGAAGGCATGGGAGCGGAAGGTGACGTTTCGCCAGTGCCTCGGCCACCAGACGCCGTTTCCGGCCGTCGCGCCCATATACACCTATGGCCGCGGACCCGACCTCTTGCGCGCCTTCATCCTGCAGCGCGAATGGCAGGCCGGCATGCCGGTCTATTCCGACATCAACTTCATCCTGCTCGGCTTCGCGATGGAGCGCCTGTCGGGCAAGAGGATCCGCGCCATGGATCCCGGTCCGGGCTTTGCCTTCTCGGCCGCGCCTGACCAGGCAGCAGCGACGGAAGACTGCACCTGGCGCCACCGCGTGCTCTCAGGCGAGGTGCATGACGACAATTGCTCGGCGCTGGACGGCGCCGGCCATGCCGGCCTGTTCGGCACGGCTGCCTCGGTCCTCGATTTCGCGCAAGGGCTGCTCGACGGAACCGGCGCCTCGCCGGCCTCGATCGCGCTGATGCGGGCGCCGCTGTCGGCCACCCGCACCCATGGCTGGGAACGCCCTTACGAAGGCTGGTCCGGCGGCGGGCTCTGCAGCCCCGGCACGATCGGCCATACCGGCTTCACCGGCACCGGGCTGTGGATCGATTTCGACAAAGGCAGGGCCTGGACCTTGCTCACCAACCGGATCCATCCGACACGTCATTTCAACAGCGGAATCGCCGCGCTTCGCCAGGCTGTCGGCGATCGCGTCAACGGGGACTAGCAACCCATGCAACCAATCTGGGCCGTCGGCCTGATGACCGGCACCGTGCTTGACGGAAATATCGACGTCGCGCTGATCAGGACCGACGGCGAGCGGATCGCGGATTTCGGCACCTATACGCTGGCGCCCTACCCGCAATCGATCCGTACCCTGCTGGAGGAGACGCTGCGGCAGGCGCGCGCGTGGAACTTCACCGGACCGGAACCGGCGATCTTCCGCGAGGCCGAGGAGGCACTGACGCGCGCGCAATCGGCGGCCGTGAAGGACCTTGTCGAAAGCCATGGCCTGACCATGGCGGATATCGGCGTCGTCGGCTTCCACGGCCAGACGGTGCTGCATCGCGCGCCGGAGGCCGGCCGGCTCGGCCAGACCCGCCAGCTCGGAGACGGCGAGCTGATGCGCTCGATCCTCGGAACCAAGGTCGCCTACGACTTCCGCTCGGCCGACATGCGCGCCGGCGGACAGGGCGCGCCACTGGCGGCTGCCTATCACACCGCGCTGCTGCGCGCGGCCGATGCCAGCGGCGACATGGCGGTGCTCAATCTCGGCGGCGTCGCCAACATCACCTGGTGGGACGGCAAGGACAATGTCGTCGCCTTCGACACCGGACCGGCCAACGCGCCGCTCAACGATTTCATCAAGGCGAAGGGGCTTGGCGACATGGACCGCGACGGCGCGCTGGCGCGCGCCGGCAGTGTGGACGAGGCGCGGCTCGCCAGGCTGCTGCAACATCCCTATCTGACCAAGCCCTATCCGAAATCGCTCGACCGTTTCGACTTCACCGCCGCGATGGCCGAAGGCCTCGACGCCGAGGATGGCGCAGCCTTGCTGACCGCCTTCACCGCCGCCGCCGTCGGCAAGGCGCTCGACCTTCTCCCGCATCGGCCGAAGCGGCTGGTGGTCAGCGGCGGCGGCCGCCACAACCCGACGATGATGGCGATGCTCGCCAGCCGCGCCGGCGTCGAGGCCGTGCAGGCCGAGACGCTGGGCTGGAAGGGCGACGCGGTCGAGGCGGAGTGTTTTGCGTTCCTGGCGGTGCGCGTGCTGCGCGGCCTGCCGATCAGTTTCCCGAGCACGACCGGCGTGCCGCAGCCGATGCGCGGCGGGAAACTCGCCGGGTAGAGTTTTGTGCCGCAATTCCGGACCCGCTGATCAGGCGGCCGTTAGGCTCTTCTGCAGGAAGATGCGGCTGCGGCCGATGGGGAAATCGGGCAGCGTGCCGAACGGCTGGTAACCCTGGCGCTCATAGGCCCTGGCCGCCTTGGGATTGAAGGTGTCGATCCAGGCGCCGTGGCAGCCGCGCGCCACCGCCTCCTGTTCGGCCGCCTGCAGCATCTGGCCCGCCATGTGCTGGCCGCGCAGGCTCTCGTCGACCCACAGCCATTGCACGAAGAGCCAGCCCCAGGCGGTGTAGCCGGAGATGCCGGCGACGACCTTGCCAGCCTCGTCGCGAACGAAGACGGCGAGCGCCTTTCGGCCCGAGGCGCCGACATCGGCGTCGTTGAAGGCCGTGAGTTGCTCGCCGAGGAAGGCGAGTTCCTGCGCCGAAGGATCAGCAGTGGTCTCAAGCGTCGTCTTCATCGCTTCGTCCAGTTCGGTTCCATTTGCCAGCCTTAGCGAAGGACCGAACAGGGACGCAAGCTTACTGCTGAGCAGTGCCTGCCGAGCGCCATGCCGCCGCCGAAGCGGCGACCAGCATCAGCAGGGCCGCGATCACGGCGCAATTGGCGAAGCCGAGGCTCGTATAGAGCGGCCCGAAGCCGGCGGTGCCGATGGAGACGGCGAGATAGGTGACGGAGCTGTTCAAGCCCATGATGGTGCCGCGCTGCGTGGGGTCGAGCGCGGTCAGGCGCATCACCAGGACGTTCAGCCCGAAATGGTTGGCAAGGCCCCAGAGGGCGACCGTCGCCATCAGCAGGCCGAAGCTGCCGCTGGCGGTGGCCATGGCGACATAAACGGCCGCCACCAGCAGATAGGCGAACGGCATGACGCGCCGGGCGCCGAGGCGGTCGATGACGCCGTCGAGCAGTGCCGCCGCGCCGAAGCCGAAACCATAGGCGAGTGCCGCCAGGCCATTGGCGCTGACCGGCTCGCCGAGGCCCTGGTGAAGGTGATCGCCGAGGTAGCCGTAGACGCCGTAGAAGGCGGTCATGAAGGCGCCGCAGGCGATCAGCAGCGGCAGGATGCCGGGAACGGCGAGGGCGCCGAGCGGCGAAGGCGCCGGGCCGCTTTTCTTGCTGTCTCGCAGAGAACTCATTGTCAGGCCGACGACGGCGGTCGCGGCCAGGAGCGCGACGGCGGCGAAGACGGCGCGCCAGTGCACGAGATCGGCAAGCACGGCCGACAGCGAGACGCCGGCCACCATGGAGAGCGTCCAGCCGGTCAGCACGACGCCGATGGTACCGCTTTCACGGCCTGGCGGCGCGATCGCCGCCGAACTCGCGTAGATCGCCGGCATGGCGATGCCGGCGGCGATGCCGGCGACCAGCTGGGCCGCGACCAGCGCCGTCACCGTCGGTGCCAGCGCGCTGGCGACCAGGGCCAGCGCCAGCAGCAGCAATGCGCCCTGCAGCATGCGGCGCGCGCCCACCCGGTCGATATAGCGGGCCAGGAAGAGCGCGCTGGCCGAGGTGCCGAGGCCAAAGGCAGCGGCCGCGCTCATCACCGCCGGCACGCTCGTCCCGAACGAGGTCGCCACGGCGGGCGCGATCGGGCCGAGAACCAGCGAGTTGGAACCGATGACGGCGATGCAGCCGGTCAGGAGATAGGCGAGCGCCGGGATCGGCGGCCGGGGCGCCGCCACCAGAATTGCTGATTGATCACTGTTCGACATATGCCCATAATGGCCGTATTTAATTCGGCATCAATAAGGAATTCCGATATGGATGAAGAAACAGATGGCATTCAGCGGAACAAGCAGCCTGCCCGCGATATCGACCCTATCGACCGAAAGATATTAGGCATCCTGGTCGACGACGCGACCATCAGCTACGCCGAGCTCGGCGATCGCGTCGGCCTGTCGCCGCCGGCGGCGCATGAGCGGGTGAAGCGCCTCAAGCGCAGCGGCGCCATCCGCGCCACGGCGGCGATCATCGATCCCAGAGCGGTGAAGAAGCCGCTGCTCGCCTTCGTGCATATCGACACCAGGGGCTGGGGCAAGACGCCGGAGCTGATGGCGGTGTCCGAATTCCCCGAAGTCGAGGAGATCCATACGGTGGCCGGCGACACCTGCATGCTGCTCAAGGTCCGCACCGAGGACACGCGCGCGCTCGAGGGATTGCTGTCACGGCTTTACGAGACGCCGGGCGTCACCTCGACGCGCAGCTATGTGGTGCTGTCGACGTATCTCGAGCGGCCGGTACAGCCCGGCATCACGCAAGAATGGCCGGCGCCCCGGCATATGGCGACGCCGGTCTACTAGAGCATGATGCCGAAAAGTGTGAAGCGGTTTTCGGACGACATCATGCTCTATTACTTTGATTTAGAGCCGGATTCAGATTTCAGTCGATTCGACCTGAAATCACCCGGCTCCAAGCGTTACCCTCACTGCAAGCTGCACACGCTTCTGCACAAAATTTACGCATGCAATAATTTCTCATAACGCGTTGAAACTTGAAAACTTGTCTGTAAAGTTTCACCTTGCAGGTGCGCGCCGGCGCACTCTAAGTAGGTGCCGGGGCAGTCGCATGGGGCCAAAGGTTTGGATAACCATGCCGCGAGGGTTGGAATGGCGATGACGCACAAGACCATGGAGGATTTCGCCCGTTCCTGCGGCGTCTCCAGACCGACGCTGTCGAAATATTTCGACGATCCGACCAGCGTCAAGCCGGCGACCAGAAAGCGCATCGAGGAGGCGCTGCGCTCCTCCGACTATCAGCCCAATCTGTTCGCCCGCAACCTCAACCGCAAGCGCACCCGCAGCATCGGCATCGTCGTACCGACGGTGACCGACCCGTTCTATTCGGAAATGGTCAGCCGCATCGAGCTTCGGCTGCGCGACGAAGGCTATTGGCCGATCGTCATTTCCTCGCACGGCTCGACCGAGCTCGAGGTCGAGGCGACGCGGACCATCCTGTCCTTGAAGGTCTCCGGCGCGCTCGTCGCGCCGCTCGGGCGGCGCTCCGATCACCGCACGCTGGAGAAGCTGACGCAGGCCATCCCGATCGTTTATTTCGACACTTATCTCGAAGGCGGCACGCCCTTCGTCGGCAACAACAACACGCAGAGCGTCGCGACGATCGTCGAGTATCTCTGCCGATCGGGCGACGCGCCGGTCTATTTCGACATCCCGCATGTCAACCACAACTCGCCCGAACGGCTGGCCAGCTATGTCGCCTCGATGAAGCGGCTCGGGCATGAGCCGATCGTCATAGGCAATACCAGGGACTACACTTGGGATTTCGAGCGGATCGGCTACGAACAGACCGAGAGGATGCTCGGCAGTGGCGGCCTGCCGGGCAAGACCATCCTGTGCAACAACGATCGTCTCGCCTTCGGCGTGATGGCGGCCGCCTTCTCGAAGGGGATCAAGGTCGGCCGCAAGGCGGACTGCGACCTCAGGGTCGCGGCGCATGACGATCATCCGCTCAGCCGCTACACCTGCCCCGGCCTCACCACCATGGCGCAGGACTTCGCCGCCATGGCCGGGCGCAGCGTCGAAACGCTGCTGGGGCTGCTCAACGAGGACGGGACGGCGGTGGCGCCCAAGGTCAATCTCGACGCGACGCTGGTGATGCGCCAGTCGGCGTGACCTGAACCTCGACAGACCCGACCCAACTCAACCGGGATCGAAGCTCCGCCAGGCGGCGACCGCCGCCTCGACAGCCTGCCGCGATGCCGGGCCGTGGCGGCCCATCGAGACGAAGCCGTGGATCTGGCCCGGCCAGCGCTTGAGCACCACCGGCACGCCGTCGTTATGGAGACGCCTGGCATAGGCCTCGCCCTCGTCGGCGAGGATGTCGTGGCCGGCGATGGCGACGAAGGCGGGGGCGGCACCGGCAAGGCCTTTGGTCTTCAGCGGCGAGACGCGCCAGTCGTCGATGTCGCCGGCGTCGCGAACATATTGGTCGCGGAACCATGCCATGGTCGAGGCGGTCAGGCCGAAACCCTCGGCGAAGCGTCGGTAACTGTCCGCCGTCTGCGCGGCATCGGTGTTGGGGTAGAGCAGAAGCTGTGCGGTCACCGGAATCCGGTCGTCCCGCGCGAGCAGGCTGAGCACGGCGGCGAGATTGCCGCCGGCGCTGTCGCCCGCCACGGCGATGCGCCCAGCATCGATGCCGAGAGCGGCGGCCTCATCCCGCATGAAGGAGAGCGCGGCGCGGCAGTCCTCGACCGCCGCCGGAAACTTGTGCTCCGGCGCCAGCCTGTAGGCGGGCGAAACGACGACGCATGCCGCGATGTTGGCGAACCAGCGGCAGATCTCGTCATGCGAGTCGAGATTGCCGATCACCCAGCCACCGCCGTGCAGATAGAGCAGCGCGGGAGCAGCCCGGGACGGAGCCCCCTGCCCGCGATAGATTCTTACCACCAGCGATCCGCCGGGTCCGGCGAGCGTGCGCTCGCCGACCAGGCCGACCGGCTCGCGCTCGCCCTGCAGGTCCGGAGAGCCCTGGTCATAGGCGCGGCGCGCCTCTTCGGGCGTGCCGGTCTCGAACGGCGGGGCGGCGGCCTGCCGGCCGAGATCGAGCACGTGGCGGGCTTGCGGATCGAGCCCGGCTGCCGTCGAGGGCGATGTCGTCATCGGGCGGCCTCCCGTCAGGCCAGCAGGCTCGTCGCCTCGTCCTCGGCGAGAAGCGGCGGCTGGTCGACGGTGCCATTGACAGCAACCGATCCGCGGCGCTCGCCCGAGGCGAGGATCGCCTCCATGATCTCCAGCACATGCAGCGCCAGTTCGCCGGAGGCGCGCGGCCTCCTGCCCTCGGACAGCGACCGGACCAGATCGGCGACACCGAGCATGCGGTAGTTGGCGCGGTCGGGCGCGGCATAGGGCCAGTTGCGCGCGCCGTAGAGCTCGCTGTCGCTCTCGAAATCCTTCCACTCGGCGCCGCGCGCCGACAGCGAGACGGTGCCGCCGAACGTGTCGGGATCGGGGAGTCTCAGCGAGCCCTCGGTGCCGTGCAGTTCGATCGGATGGTTGGAGTGCCTGAAGACATCCCAGGAGGCGCCGAAGGCGACCGTGGCGCCGGAGCGGAATTCGAGCAGCGACAGGATGTTGGTCGGCGTGCCGACCTTGAAGCTGGTGTTTTTGAAGGGACCGTCGGCGGTGATCAGCCGCTCCTCCTGGCCGCGCGTCGCCATGGCCATGACGCTGGCGACCGGGCCGAGCAGGTTGACCAGCATCGTCAGGTAGTAAGGGCCCATGTCGAAGACCGGGCCGCCGCCGGGCTGGTAGTAGAATTGCGGATTGGGATGCCAGTGCTCCATGCCGCGCCCCATCATGAAGGCGGTGCCGGTCACCGCGCGGCCGATGGCGCCCTCATCCATCAGGCGGCGCGCGCGGCGCCCGGCGGCACCGAGGAAGGTGTCGGGAGCCGAGCCGAGCAGCAGGCCGCGGCTGGCTGCTTCGGCGACCAGCCGGCGGCCGTCGCCGGCCGAGGTTGCCAGCGGCTTTTCGGTGAAGACGTGCTTGCCGGCCGAAAGCGCCGAGAACGAGATGTCGAAGTGCGCCGCCGGTATCGTCAGGTTGAGGACAAGGTCGATGTCCGGGTCGGCCAGCAACGCGTCGACGCCGAGCGCGCGGATGCCGTATTCCTTGGCACGGAGCGCCGCCATGTCGGCGGAAATGTCGGCACAGGCGCGCAACTCCATCCCGCCGAACAGAGCCGCATTGCGCAGATAGGTCATCGAGATGTTGCCGCATCCGATGACACCGATGCCGAGCTTTGTCTTTGATTTTCCGTGCATTTTCGATCGTACCTCCCAACGCGGCCACGGCTTGGCCGCACCCTGGCGCCAGCAATGGATCACAATCGAAAGCCGCTATACAACATTTTAATTCTTGACGCGCGTAAAAATTTTATGGAGCATATGAAAACGCTGACGCAGCAGGATTTTGAAAACAACCGATTGGGGAATTTTGAACTCATGAGCCTCGGAACCAAGGTGCGCCTTGCGCGCCTCTTCTCGCATCCATCGGGGAACCTTTTTGGCGGCGCGGTCGACCACTTCGTCGGCTATGGCGACGTGCGCAAAGGCGGCCTTGCCGACCTGCCGGGGGCGCTGGCGCGCGTCATGGCGGGCAAACCCGACTATGTCAGCATCCAGCCTGGCACCGCCCGCCATCTGTGGCCGCAATATGCGGGCAAGGCTTCCCTGGTGATCCAGGCGGGCTGCTTCACTCCGGACGATCGCATCAGCGAGCTGATCGCAACGCCCGAGGATGCGGTGCGCGGCGCGACCGAGGGCAAGTACATACGCTGGCTGACCGATTCGGTGAACGCGGCGGCTCGCTACGGCATGCCGGTGGTGGCGCATATCTACCCTCGCGATTTCACCGACGGGGCGAAAATCGTCTTCACCCCCGACGAGATCGCCTATGCGGCGCGCATCGGCTACGAGTCCGGCGTCGACGTGATCAAGATCGGCTACACGGGCGATTTCGAGTCGTTCCGAGAGACCGTCCGGACCTGCCCGGTGCCGGTTGTGATCGCGGGTGGTCCGAAGACCGATACGCTGCTCGGCGCGCTTCAGCAGACGGCGGACGCCATCCGTGCCGGCGCGCGCGGTGCCGTGGTCGGCCGCAATCTCTGGGGGCATGGCGATCCGCAGAAGGCGGCGCTTGCCTTTCGCGGCGTCATCCATGACGGCCTGTCGGCAAAAGACGCCCTGGCGAAGGCGGGTGCCTGAACGATGCCCGCCGTCCCCTCGATCCTCGGCTTCGGCGCTATTGCGATCGACGACATCGTCTATGTCGATCAGCCGTTGTCGGCGGGTAAGGGAAAAGTTCTGCAAAGTGCCCGGGCTTTCGGCGGAAATGTCGCGACGGCGCTGGCCGCCGTCGCGCGGCTCGGCGGAACCGCCGGGTTTGTCGGATGGCTGGGCAGTGCCGCGGACGACGCCGTGCTGTGCGATCTCGTTGCGAGCGGCGTTGAAACCGCATTCGCACCGCGCCACCCGCAAGCGCGCCCGGTGCGCTCGCGCATCACCGTCGGCTCGGATGGGGAGCGGTTCATCGCCTATGACGACGAAGCGATGCTGGGCACCACGCCGGACTTTCCGGACGATATCCTCAGCCGGGCAGCCGTCCTGATCGTCGATAGCTACGCGATCCGGTCGCTGGATGTCGTGGCCCGGGCTCGCGATCTCGGCCTTGCGATCCTCGGCGATATCGAATGGAGCAGCGGCCCGGACACCCAGAGGCTGATCGCGCTCTGCGACCATCTCATTCTTCCCCTCGGCTTTGCGCGGACTGCCACGGGCCGCCGATCGCCGGCCGAGATGCTCGATGCGCTATGGTTGCCGTCGCGGTCCGCCGTGGTTCTGACCGATGGCGGCAGGGGCGTCTACTATCGCGGGCGCGACGAGACAGGGCTCTGGCACCTGCCCCCGCACCGGGTTGACGTCGTCGACTCGACCGGCGCCGGTGACTGCTTTCATGGCGCCTATGCCCATGCATTGACGCGCGGGGCCGACACCGCAGGCCGGGTCGCGTTCGCGGCCGCGGCCGCAGCCCTGTCCGTAACGGGACGTGGCGGGCGCGAAGCGCTGCCCACCAACGACCAGGTCACGAAACTTCTGACATCTACGAACGCTCCGTCAGCGGTCGAACTGAGACTTGTGGAGGAGGAAGATGGCAGAAGTCATTCTTGAGAATATCTGCAAGACCTACGGGAACAATTTTCACGCCATCGACCAATTGAACCTGTCGGTCGAGGACGGCGAGTTCCTGATCCTCGTCGGCCCGTCCGGCTGCGGCAAATCCACCGCGTTGCGAATGATCGCGGGGCTGGAGGACGTCACCAGCGGCAGCCTTCGGATCGGTGGCGTCGACGTCGTCGACATGCCGCCCAAGGACCGCGACATTGCCATGGTCTTCCAGAGCTATGCGCTCTACCCGCACATGACAGTGTTCGAAAACATCGCCTTTTCGATGCGGCTGGCGGGCAAGCCGAAGGCCGAGCGCAGGAAGCGCGTGGACGAGATCGCCAAGACCCTGCAGCTGACGTCGCTGCTGGACAGCAAACCCGCAAACCTTTCGGGCGGACAGCGTCAAAGGGTTGCCATGGGCCGCGCCATGGTGCGCGAGCCGGCCGCCTTTCTCATGGACGAACCCCTTTCCAATCTGGACGCGAAACTGCGTGTCCAGATGCGCGCCGAAATCACCAGCCTGCAAAAGCAGCTCGGCGTCACGACCATATACGTGACCCACGACCAGACCGAAGCGATGACGATGGGTGACAGGGTCGCGGTGTTGAAGGGCGGCGTGCTGCAGCAGGTCGACACACCCAAGCGGCTCTATGAATCGCCGGTGAACGCCTTCGTTGCCGGCTTCATCGGTTCGCCTTCAATGAACCTTTTCGAGGCGACCCTGACGGGCGACGAACTGACGTCCGGCACCTTCGGCGTCCAGCTGCAGGATGCAGCCTTCGTGCGCAGGCCGGGCTTGAGGTCGTATGTGGGGCGCAAGGTCGTGTTCGGAATCCGCCCGGAGCACCTCTATGACAGCAGCCTCGAATCCGGCCGCAAGTATCAGACGATACCGGCAAAGGTGACCTCGATCGAGGAACTCGGGTCGGAACATATCGTCCACCTGAACATCGACGCGGTCCGGGTGGACTCCGGCGACCCGGACGCGGTGGAGGATTACGGCCTGACGTCGAACGCGGTGGCGAAATTCGAACCGGACAGCGCAGTCCGCTCCGGCTCGGAAATCCGGTTGGCCCTGGATGACAGCAAGCTCCATTTCTTCGATCCCGAGACGCATCTGGCGATCTGAAGAATTGCGGCAGAGCCGGCGGGCGAGAGCGAGGCGCCTGCGAATGAAGACTTCTGAATAAACCAGACGATCGTCCGCATTGTGCAGCCGATCTTAAAGAAGGAGGAGAAAATGACGTTTCGGATAAGACCCGCGGTGCTGAAGATGGCAGCGGCCGCATGGCTGCTTGGAGCAACCGGCGCCATGGCGGACACGACGCTGGAATTCACGCAGTGGTGGGAGCCCGAGCTGCCCGCCGGCTCGCTGCGGAAAATCATGGACGAATTCGAGGCCGCGAATCCCGGGATCAAGGTGACGCTGGTCAGCGGCCCCTATGCGACCACGCGAGACCAGATCTCGGTTGGTGCTGCGACGGGAACGCTTAGCGACGTCGTTGGTCTCGACGGCGCCTGGGTCAACAATCTGAACGCGCAGAACGCGCTGGCCGACATGAACCCGATGATGGATGCGAGCGGCTTCGACAAAGCCCAGGTCGCGGACATCATCAAGGTGGACGGCAAAGCGGTGATGTTTCCCGTGGCTTCGTTCGTCTATCCGGTCTTCGTGAATTTGGACCTCGCAGCCAAGGCGGGCGTCAGCAAGTTGCCGTCGACCCGTGCGGAGTTCCTCGAAGCCGCCAAGAAGATGACCCAGGCCGACAAGAACCAGTATGGCTGGGTGTTGCCGCTGTCGCTGCAGACGCCGTCCGGTGTCCAGAACGACATGATGTCGTGGGTCTGGGCGTCGGGTCAATCGATGATGGCGGACGGCAAGCCCGCTCTCGAGGCCAAGCCGGTGGTGGATATGCTGACCTTCGTCAAATCGCTCAATGACGCGGGCACCATCTCGCCCGGCATCGCCACCAAAACCGAACAGGAAAAGGTCGAGGAATTTGTCAACGACCGGGTCGGGATGATGATCGACTCGCTCGCGCATGTGAACCTCATCCGCAAACGCAATCCCAATCTGAACTTCGACCTGATCCCGGTCCCGGTCGTGGAAAACTACGACGGCAAGCGCGGCCTGCCATACGCCTCCTGGGGCATCGGCATCTCCGCGGGCTCGAAACATCAGGAAGAGGCCTGGAAACTCGTCCAGTATCTGATGAGTGAAAAGGTGAACGCCAAGCTCGTGTCGCTTGCCAACGCCTTCCCCGGCAACGTCAACGCCAAGCCAGATTTCGTGACCTCCGACAAGGCATTCGGCAAGGCTTTCGAAATCTTCAAGACCGGCTATCTTGCCAATGAGTTCACGGGCCTGCCGGTGGCGGAAGACCTGATGACCCAGTTCGACGTGCAAGCCCAGAAGATGCTCGCCGGCGAACAATCTCCGGAAGAAGCCGCGGCCAATGCTCAAAAGGGCTGGATGGCGAAATTCTGATCGGCCTGTTTTGCGATCTCTACCGGGCGGCCTGACTTCGGGCAGGCCTCCCGGCAACAACGCATCGGCAATGCGAGACGGACCCGTTTCCGAAGCTCCCCTTCTCTTGAAGGCGTATCCCAAGGTTGGCATATGACCCCGCAGAAGCGCTCCCACCATCGGCTGAAACGAGCGGTCGTACCCTATCTCTACCTGTCGCCCTCGCTCATCATCATCGGCCTTCTGATGCTGCTGCCGATGGTGACGGTGATTGGCTATTCGTTCCAGAACAGCGCGGTGCTGCGGCGCGACCCGTCCTTTGCCGGACTGAAACACTACCAGGCGATCTTTGCCGATCCCGTGTTCTGGGCTTCGCTGTGGCACACACTCTACTTCACCTGCATGAGCGTCGTCTTCCACATGACCATCGGCATGATCTTCGCGCTCATGCTGAACAGCGACCGCATCAATCCGACGCTGCGCAATATCCTGCGCGTGCTCTACATCCTGCCCTGGCTGTTCACCGCCGTCATCATCGCGGTGATCTGGCGCCTGCTGCTCGAGCCCAACGGCGTTGTGAACAGCATTCTCATGCAATTGGGCCTCATCGGTTCCAAGGTCGAGTGGTTTTCCTCGCCCGAGACGGCGCTGCACGCCGTCACCTTCGCCAATATCTGGGCGGGCTACCCGCTTTTCATGGTCAGCCTGCTCGCAGGCCTGCAGGGCATTCCCAAGGATTTCTACGAGGCCGCCGACATCGACGGCGCGAAGGCCTACCAGAAGCTGATCTTCATCACCATTCCGCAGCTGATGCCGATCATCATCAGCATCTCGCTGCTCGATTTCATCTGGACCATGCAGGTCTTCCCGTTGATCTGGATAACGACGGGCGGCGGTCCGATCTACTCGACCGAGGTGCTGAGCACCTACACCTACAAGCTGGCGTTCTCGAGCTACAACCTGTCCCAGGCGGCGGCGAGCGCCGTGATCATCCTGCTGATCTCTCTTGGCCTGACGCTGTTCTACATCCGCTATCAGAAGGCTCGGTAGTCACCATGAGGAAAAGGCACACGCCGAAAGACCGGCTGATCACCGTCGCGCTGCATGTCGCGCTTGCCGCCGGGCTGTTTTTCGCAGCATTCCCGATCTACTGGATGCTGAGCAGCTCGTTCAAATCGAATACCGAAATCTTTGCCCTGCCGCCAACCATCCTGCCGAAGGCCTTCACGCTGGAAGCGTATGCGGCCATCCTTGGCGACCCAGTAAAACTGCGCTTCTTCTTCAACAGCTATTTCGTTGCCGGAGCAGTGACCGTGCTGACGGTGCTGATCGCGTTGCTGGCAGCCTATGGGTTCAGCCGCTTCAACTTCCGCGGCAAGGGCAGCCTGAACACGCTCATCATCAGCACGCAGACGATTCCGCCGATCACGCTTCTGATCCCCTTCTTCGGGCTCGTCGTCTCGTATGGCATCTTCGACACCTATATCGCGCTGATCGTGACCTATCTTGTGTTCACGCTGCCCTACGCGATCCTGCTGATGACCGGGTATCTCAACACCTTGCCGCGCGATCTCGACGAGGCCGTCGCCGTCGACGGCGGCAGCAGCTGGACCGCACTCTGGCGGGTGATCGTCCCGATCTCGCTTCCCGGCATCGTGGCGACCTCGGTCTATACCTTCCTGTTGTGCTGGAACGAGTTCCTCTTCGCGCTGACGCTGACGAAGTCGACATCCATGCGCACCGTCCCGATCGGTATCCAGCTGTTGATGGGGCAGCACGCTTTCGAATGGAACCAGATGATGGCGATGAGCGTCCTCGGCTCGCTGCCGCTCCTGCTCATCTACCTCGTCGCCCAGAGGTACTTCCTCGCCGGGATGACCGCGGGCTCGGTGAAGTAGATGTCCATCCCATGAAGACGCTGAGCGACATCACGGAATGGGCGGTATCAAGGATTGAAAGGATGAACGTGAAAGACCTCAAAGTCGGCTGCCAGACCTTCACCTGGGAAATGCTCGGAGACCGTTTTGCCGGCGGCCCGGACGATCTCCTGAAGGCCATTTCCAATGGCGGCTATGCCGGCATCGAGATCACCGACACGATGATCGGCCGCTACGCCGGCAAGCCGGCGGAATTTGGCGCCGCGCTGAAGGCCACCGGCCTGACGCTGGTCTCCTTCGCCTTCGGTTCAAAGAGCGGCTTCACGCTGAAGGACCAGATTGGCGCCGATCTCGAAACCGCAAGGCGCTGGATCGACTTTGCCGCGGCCTTTCCGGGCGCGCTTGTCTCGATGGGCTCGGCGACCGTCGTCTCCGACGGGCCGCGCGACGACAAGTTCGCCATTGCGGCGGAATTCTATAGCAAGGCTGGCGAGATCGGCCGCGAGGCCGGCGTCCAGGTCGCGGTGCATCCAAGCTCGCACCACAACACGCTGCTCTTCGACCGCGCCGACTACGACCGCATCTTTTCCCTGCTCGACGCCTCGCTGGTCGGCTGGGTGCCGGACACCGGGCACATATTGCGCGGCCACAAGGACATGGCCGACACGCTCACCACCTACCGTGACCGCATCCGCTACGTGCACCTGAAGGACGTCGACGCCGGCGGCACCTGGGCGATGCTCGGCAAGGGTGTCTGCGACACGGCGAAGGTGATCGAGATCGCGAGCGCGGCGCCCAACTTCAACGGCTGGCTGGTGCTGGAGGAGGAATCCGAGACCGCCGCCGCCGATCCAGCCGGCGCGGTCAAGACCAACCGCCAGACCATGCGCGGATACGGAGCCTGAGACGATGATCCGCAAGCAAGACCGTCGCCTTCGTGTCGGTGTGCTCGGCTGCGGGCCGATCGCGCAGTTCGCGCATCTGGAATCCTGCGCGAAGGCGAGCAACGCCGACCTCTACGCGATCTGCGACGCCGCGCCCGACCTGCTCGCGCGCATGGGCGCGACCTACGAACCCGAAAGAGTATATGGCGACTTTGACGAGATGCTCGCCGACCCCGCGCTGGAAGCGGTGATTGTCGCCACGTCGGATGCCTATCACGTGCCGATGTCGATCAAGGCGCTGGAGGCCGGCAAGCACGTGCTATGCGAAAAGCCGATCGGCGTCTCGGTCGAGGAAGGCGAGAAGCTGGCCGAAGCGGTCAAGCGCTCGGGCAAGGTGCTGCAGGTCGGGCACATGAAGCGTTTCGATCCGGCGCTGGAAGCGGCGCGCGATTTCGTCCGCGACGAGATGGGCGAGATCCTGGCGCTGAAGGCCTGGTATTGCGATTCCACGCATCGCTACACCAACACCGACGCGGTGCAGCCGTTGCCGGTGACCAGCAAGCTGGCGCGGAAGCCGGCCGGCAACCCGAAAGCCGATCTCAGGCAATATTTCATGCTGGCGCACGGCTCGCATCTCGTCGACACGGCGCGCTTCCTCGCCGGCGAGATCACCGCCGTGCGGGCGCGCCTCAACGAGCGTTTCGGCGCCTATTGCTGGTTCGTCGAAACCGAGTTCGCCAATGGCGCGCTCGGCCATCTCGATCTCACCGTCGCCGTGCGCATGGACTGGCACGAAGGTTTTCAGCTCTATGGCGAGAACGGCTCTGTGATCGCGAAGACCTTCAATCCCTGGTATTTCCGGGCGAGCGAGGTCGACATCTTCCACGAGAAGGACGCGACCTCGCGCAAGCCGCTCGGCGCCGACGGCCACTTCTTCCGGCGCCAGATCGAAGGCCTCGCCGATACCGTGCTCGATGGCAAGCCGATGCGTGGCGCCAATGTCGAGGACGGGCTCGCCTCGATCCGCGCCATGGTGGCGATCGCCCGCTCGGTCGAGAGCGGCGAGCGTGTCGAGATCGCCAGCGTGACGGGAGCGGTCTGATGCAGGTCGGGGTGTTCGCCAAGACCTTTCCGGGCAGCGAGCCGGCCGGCGTGCTTGCCGCCGTGCGCGATGCGGGCTTCGCGGTCACCCAGTTCAACCTCGCCTGCGCCGGCCTGCCATCGATGCCGGATGCCGTCCCCGACGAGGCGATCCGGACTATCAAGGCCGCCGCCGAGGCTTCGGGCGTGGCCCTTGTCGCGTTGTCGGGCACCTACAACATGGCGCATCCGGACAGGGCGGTGCGCGACAACGGCTTGCGCCGGCTGGCGCTGGTGATCGAGGCGGCCGCCAGGCTTTCCACGCCGCTGGTGACGCTCTGCACCGGAACGCGCAACCCCGACGACCAGTGGGCGCATCATCCCGACAATGCCGACCTCTCGGCCTGGGCCGATATGGCGCGCGAGATGGAGAAGGCGCTTGCGATTGCCGAGCGCCATGGCGTCGACCTCGGCATCGAGCCCGAGCAGGCCAACATCGTCACCTCCGCCGCCGACGCGACGCGCCTGATCGCCGAGATGGGTTCGAAGCGGCTGCGCATCGTGCTCGATCCGGCGAACCTCTTCGAGCAGGTGGATGCCGCACAGGCGCGCGCCATCGTCGCCGATGCGGTCGAACGCACGGCCGGCCAAGTCGCCATGGCGCATGCCAAGGACCGTTTCGCCGACGGCCGCTTTGCCACGGCCGGCCAAGGCGTGGTCGACTTTGCCGACTTCATCACCCGGCTGAAGCGCAGCGGCTTCGACGGTCCGCTGGTGACGCACGGGCTTTCCGCCGAGGAAGCGCCCGGTGTCGCCCGTTTCCTGAAGGGGCTGGTGTGATGGCGACGCTCTCTCGCGACGGCGCCACGCTGCGGTCCACCGAGGCCGGGGAAGGTCTGGCGGTCGTCTTCCAGCATGGGCTGGGCGGCGGCGAGGCGCAGGTCGCCCAGACCTTCCCCGCCGGCTTCCGGCGCATCACGCTGGAATGCCGCGGGCATGGCGGCTCTGGCCTTGGCGAGCGGCGGCCGTTTTCCTTCGACATGTTCGCCGACGACGTTCTCGCGGCCGCCGATCGGGCCGGCCTCGACCGCTTCATTGCCGGCGGCGTCTCGATGGGCGCCGGGATCGCGCTGCGGCTGGCCTGCCGCCATCCGAAACGCGTCGCCGCCCTGGTCATGGTGCGGCCTGCCTGGACCTTTGCGGCGGCGCCGCCGAACATGCAGCCCATAGCCGAAGTCGCCGGACTCATCCTCGAGCATGGGCCCGACAAGGCGAGGACGATCTTCGCGCAATCGGCGACGGCCACGCGGCTCTATCACGAGGCGCCCGACAATCTTTCCTCGCTGCTCGGCTATTTCGACCGGCCCGACGCCAAGGCCTTCGCGCAGGTGCTGGCCGATATTGCCGCCGACGGACCGGGTGTTTCGCAACACGAAGTGGCCGCGCTCGCCATTCCGGCGCTGTTCGTCGGCAATGCCATGGACACTGTCCATCCGCTGTCGAGCGCCTACACGCTTGCCGCCATGATGCCCAACGCGGTTTTCGCCGAGGTCACACCCAAGGCCCGCGACAGCAAGCAGCATTTCAGTGAGTTGCACACTGAGATCACCACGTTCCTCCAGTCCCACTCGAAAGTCCGGAGCCTCATTCCGTCATGACCAGCAAATCCCTCTCCGGCTCCGCCGCAATCGCCGCCCTGCCGCGCAACAGGCTGCTCGGCGAATTCTCGCTATGGTCGGCCGACCTCGCCAATATGGAGCGCGACCTGAAGCGCATCGAGGCCTATGCCGACCTGCATCACGTCGACGTCGCGGATGCCCGCTTCACCCCCGGCTTCCTGTTCTTCCCCGACCTCGTGGCGCGCATCGCCAGGCTGACGGCGAAGCCGATCCATGTGCATCTGATGGTCGAGGCCGAGATCGTCGAGGCGCAGACGCGCCAGTTCATCGAGGCCGGCGCCGACCTCGTCACCATCCACGCCGAGAATGGCGAAGCGGGCCTACGCGCCGTGCGGCTGGCGCGTGAACTCGGCGCCGAGGCCGGCGTCGTGCTGCGGCTGGAAACGCCTGTTCCGGCAATCGTCCCGTTCCTAGCGGAGGTGGCGTTCGTGACGCTTCTCGGCACGTCGATCGGCGTCAAGGGCCAGAGCCTGTCGGAGCAGGCCTGTCCGCGCCTGATCGAGGCGCGCGCGCTGATCAGGAAGGCCGGGCGCGAGGCCGATATCATCCTTGCCGCCGACGGCGGCATCCGCCACGAGACGGTGCCCAGCTTGCGCGCCGCCGGCGCCGACACGGTGGTGCTTGGCTCGCTTGCCTTCGGCGACCCCGACCTCGCGCAGCGCATGGCCTGGCTGCACGGGCTGAAGGCCGCCGCGTGATGAACACGGTCGCGCTCGCTTTCGATCTCGGCGGCACGGAGCTGCGCGGCGCGCTGGTCGAGCGCAGTGGCGACGTCATCGCCCGCGTCTCGGCGCCGACGCTTGCGGGTGCGGGATCGGAGGCCGTGATCGGCCAGATCATCACGCTGGCGGACAAATTGCTCAAGCAGCACCCGCAGGCCAAGGTCGTCGGCATCGGCATGTGCGCGCCCGGCCCGCTCGACCCCAAGGCGGGCATCGTCATCGGGCCGCCGACGCTGGCCGGCTGGCACAATGTGCCGCTGATCGACATCCTCAGCCGGCAGTTCGGCCTGCCGGTGCGGCTGGAGAACGACGCCAATGCGGCAGCGCTCGGCGAATGGCGCTTCGGCGCCGGCCGCGGCACCGGATCGCTGGTGTTCGTCACCGTCTCGACAGGCATCGGTGGCGGCGTCGTCGCCGACGGCCACATCTATCACGGCAGGCGCGGGCTGGCAGCCGAGATCGGCCACATGACGATCACCGGCGAAGGCGACCGCTGCTTCTGCGGCGCCATCGGCTGCTTCGAGGCGGTCGCCTCGGGAACCGCGCTCGGGCGCCAGGCGACGCGGCTGACCGCGTCCGGCGACGGATCGCTGCTCCGGCGCCTTGCGAAGGACGGCGACATCTCCGCCCGCCATGTCGTCGAGGCCGCGCGGACGGGCGATGCGACCGCGTGCCGACTGGTCGAGGCGGAAGCCAGATGGCTCGGCATCGGCTTCACCAATCTTCTGCATCTCTATTCGCCGGACCTGATCGTGATGGGTGGCGGCCTCGCCAATGGCTTCGACCTTTTGGCGCCGGGAATCAGGGCGACGGTCGAGGAGCGCGCCATGCAGGCCTACCGCGCCGTGCCGATCGTGCCCGCCGAACTCGGCGACCGGGCGGGCCTGGTCGGCGCGGCCAGCCTGATCCTGTGGGAGGGCGAGCCCGGCACGGCGCTGGCGATGGTGCAGAACGACGAGACCAGGAGCGGCGCCGGCGGGCAGGATGAGCCAGCGTTGGCGCCGCGGGCCTGAGGTGACCTCTTCTTCGTCATTTCGGGGCGGAGCAGAAGCGAAGCGACGTCGCGGAGACCCTGGATCCACACCGTGACTTTTCGAGCGACGGGGCGCTGCAGAATCATACGTTCTGCACCGCTGCGACGCATGGAAGGAGCGGCATGGATCCTCGGGTCTGTGCGTCCCCTTCGTTCCCGCTCCGCCCGTGGATGACGAAACAAGACGGCGCCGTCTCCCTCCTACCGCACCGCAGCACATTAAAACACGCTGCACACCACTTTAATTCTTGACGCGTGTCAAATTTTTCTAAAACATGCGGAAATGCTGGCAAGGCACATCGGCCAGCGCTCTGGGAGGAGCATGCCTGACATGGAAGACACCCTTGCCGGGGTCGCGATCCGCGCACCTCATCACCTCTCCAGCGCCAGCGCCGGGGTCGCTTGCGCGCCGTCAGGCGTTCCGTTCGCAGAACAACGAACCGCAAACCAATATTCGGAGGAGGAATACATATGCGCATGTTGAACTGCCTGACGCTCGGCGCGGGCCTGCTTGCAACGACGCTTGCCGTACCGGCGCATGCCGGAGAAGCGCCGAAAGTCGGGGCGATCGTGAAGGGTCTCGACAATCCGTTCTTCCAGACCATGCAGAAGGGCATTGAGGACCAGGCCAAGGCCGACGGTGTCGGCGTCACCGTGCAGGCCGCCGCCAACATGGGCGACGCGACCGGGCAGGCCGACCGCCTGACCGCCATGGCGATGCAGGATTTCGACTGCTACCTGGTCAACCCGATAAGCGTTTCCAACCTGGTGCAGGCGCTGGTGCCGGTCGCCCAGAAGAAGAAGCCGATCGTCAACATCGACAGCACCATCGACGCCGAACAGGCCAAGGCGGCAGGCTTTGCCATCTCGACCTATATCGGCACCGACAACGTCGCCGCCGGCGCGCTGGCCGGCGAGGAGATGCTAAAGCTGGTGCCGAAAGGCTCCAAGGTGGCGCTGGTCGCCGGTATCGTAGGCGACGTCGGCTCCAACGCCCGCATCAAGGGCTTCAAGCAGGCCGTCGAAGGCAAGCTCGACGTGGTGGTGATGGTGAGCGCCGACTGGGATCGCGAGAAGGCGCTGACCGCGGCCACCGACATCCTGGCAGCGCACCCCGATCTCGCCGGCTTCTTCGCCGCCAACGACGTCATGGCGCTCGGCGTCGAACGCGCCGTGCAGACCTCGGGCAAGGACGTCAAGGTGATCGGCCTCGACGGCATCGTCGACGCGCTGAAATCGATCGCCGCCGGCGAGCTCACCGCCACCGTCGCGCAATATCCCTATGTCGTCGGCGCCATGGGCGTCGAGGCCTGCGCCATTGCCGCCAAGGGCAAGGAACTGCCCGCCAATGTTCCGGCGCCGGTGCTCCTGATCAACAAGGACAATGCGGAAGCGTCGCTGAAGAATTTCCCGGCGCCCGGCGGCGAGTATCCCGATCCCTTCCGCGAGATGTTGAAGTGAGCACACCTGAACAAAGCGCGCCCGCTCGAGTGACGGCGGGCGCGGCGGAGGAGAGCCGTTCCTCCCTGTCGGCTCTCCTCCTGGATCCTTCCTTCTGGGCCGACTGGGCCTCGGTCGTCGGCCTGGTCGGCCTCGTCATCGTCTTCGGCATCGCCCAGCCGGTCTTCCTCAGCGTCGCCAATCTGCAGGCGCTGCTCCTTGCCGCGGCGATCCTGGTGGTGCTGTCGATCGGCCAGACCTTCGTCGTCGCGACCTCCGGCATCGATCTTTCGCTGGCCGCGGCCGTCATGCTCGGCGCCATCATCCTCGGCCTGGTCAACGCCGCCGGCTGGGGCATTTTCGCGGCCTGCGTGCTCGCCGTCCTTGCCACCAGCGCGGTGGGTTTCCTCAACGGCGTCCTCATCACCGCCGGGAAAATTCCCGATTTCGTGGTGACGCTGGGCACGCTGTCGGGCATCACCGGGCTCGGCCTCATCCTGTCGGGCGGCGAACCGACGATGGTCGGCTCGACCTTCCTGCTGCGGTTGGCCTCCGGCTCGTTCGGACCGTTCGGCTATCCGGTCTGGGTGGCGATCGCGGCCGTCATCGTCGCTCATATCGCGCTCTATCACACCCGCTTCGGCGTGCATCTGCTGGCCACCGGCGGCCAGGCCGAAAGCGCCTCGGCGCTCGGCATCCGCACCGGCAGGGTGAAGATCGCCGCCTACACGATTTCCGGCTTCTGCGCCGGCATCGCCTCGCTGCTCCTGGTGGCGCGGATCGGCTCGGCCGAGCCGCTGATCAACACCAGCCTGCTCTTGAATTCGGTGGCGGCCGTGGTGCTGGGCGGCGTCAGCCTTTTCGGCGGCCGCGCCAGCATCCTTGGGCCAGCCATCGGCGCGCTGATGCTCACCGCGCTGGTCAACGGGCTGACGCTGCTCAGCGTTTCGGCCTTCTATCAACCGCTCGCCGTGGGCGCCATTGTGGTGCTGGCGGCGCTGATCATGCGGTACCAGAAATGAGCGCCGTCCATCACACCCCCTCGACCGAAGCGATCCTCGCCTGCGACGGCTTAAGCAAGCATTTCGGCGGCATCCGCGCCTTCACCGATGTCGCCTTCCAGGCCCGCCGCGGCGAGGTCACCGCCGTGATCGGCGACAACGGCGCCGGCAAGTCGACGCTGATCCGCTGCCTGGTCGGCGTGCATGCGCCGGACGGCGGCGAGATCTTCTTCGACGGCCGGCCGCATCCCTTCTCCAACCCCGACGAAGCACGCAAGGCAGGCATCGAGACGGTGCACCAGAACCTGGCGCTGATCGACGAGCTGACCGTGGCGCAGAACCTCTTCCTCAACCGCGAGATCGTGCGCCGCATTGGCCCGTTCGCGCTGCTCGACCGCAAGGCGATGAAGGCGCAGGCTCGCGCCATGCTGTCGCGCCTGTCGATCAACGTGCCTTCGGTGATGCAGCGCGTGCGGCGCCTGTCGGGCGGGCAAAGGCAGGCGATCTCGATCTGCCGCGCCGCCGGCTCCGGCGCCAAGCTCGTCGTCATGGACGAGCCTACGGCCGCACTCGGCGTGCAGGAGACGGGCAATGTCGAGGCGCTGATCCGGCGGCTGCGCGAGCAAGGGGTGAGCGTCATCCTGGTCAGCCACAATTTCGATCAGGTGCGGCGCCTTTCGGACCAGATCTGGGTGATGCGGGCCGGGCGGATGGCGGCGACGGTGCGCGCCTCCGAGACCACCGGCAACGAGCTGGTGGCGCTGGTCACCGGCGCGGCGTGATCGCCTGTCATTCGTGACGTCAAACGCGGGCCTCGGTGGCCGGCGACAGAATGGAAATGCAAGGGAGTTTGCCGTGGCGGTGATCCGTGTCGGACTTGTTGGACTTGGCGAGGTCGCGCAGTCGATCCATTTGCCGGTGCTGGCCGACCAGCGCGACCGCTGGGTGATCGCAGGCGTCCATGACATCTCGCCGAGCCTGGTGTCGCTCGTCACGTCGGGATATCCGACCGCCAAGCCGTTCGACAGCGCCGAGGCGCTGATTGCCTCGCCCGACATCGACGCGGTCTTCGTGCTCTCCTCGGACGACACGCACAGCCGCTTCGTGCGCGCCGCCATCGCGGCCAACAAGCATATACTGCTGGAGAAGCCGGCCTGCCTGACGGTGCGCGAGATCGACGAATTGCTGGCGCTGAGCAAGGAGTACGCCAAGACCATCTTCGTCGGCTATATGCGCCGCTACGCGCCGGCCTATCTGGCGGCACGGGAGGAATTGCCGGCCCACACCGACATTACCCATGTGCGCATTTTCGACCTGATTTCGGAAGGCCGGCATTTCCTCAAGAAGAGCCAGAACACCCTCTACCCCACCGACATCGACCCGGCGATCCTGGCGCGCGGCGGCAGGGAGCGGGACGCGCTGATCCGCGAAGTGGTGGGGCAGGATGCCTCCGCCGACCTGGTGCGCGCCTACCGCGGGCTGACGGCGCTCTCCTCGCATCACATCTCGGCGATGCGCGGGCTCATCGGCGAGCCGAAGCGCGTGGTGGCGGCGCACCGCACCAATGGCGGTGCCAACACCAGCGTGACCTTCGACTACGGCCACTTCGCCTGCCTCTACGACGCGGTCGTCGACGATCTCGGCCTGTTCGACGCCATGATCGAGGTGCGCTCGAACACCAAGCGGGTGCGTATCATCTACGACACGCCCTATATCCGCAGCCTGCCGACACGGCTGGAGGTGACGGAAGCCGGTCCGCTCGGCCCGGTGACGAAGGCCTTCGGCCCGCTCTATGGCGACGCCTTCTCCAACGAGCTCGAAACCTTCCACCGCCATATCGCGGAGGGCTCGAAGCCGCTGACCGACCTCGCGGATTCGCGCGCCGACCTCGCGCTGATGGCGGAGATCATCGGCAAGATGAGGGAGAGCGGCGGGCGCTGAGGCCGGCCGCCTATTTACCGCAGTGGTGATCGTTGATCTTGTTCAACGCATTGGCGTCAGGGCCAACACGCTGGTACGAGCAGGCTCCGGCCGCCGTCGTGAACAATTGCTGGTCATAGTAGTGCGGGCCCGCGAACAGGATGTCGATGATATCGCGATGCGCGGGGACGTAGCGTTCGGATTCGGCCCGATGGTCGCGGCTTCCGGCGAAGGCCGAGGCGGCCAAGCCGCAAGCCACAGCGAAAACGAGTGCGCGGATCGCAAGGCGTTTCGTCGTCATTCGCATACCCCTCCTAACCGGTTCGAAGTTCCACCATATCCAAAATCGCCAGCCGGACAAAGGTTCCCTGACCTGCTCCCCCCGCCCGGGCTGACCAGTCGAGACATCAGTCCGGTTTTGAGCCCCGGGCGCGCTTTCGTTCGGCCGCCGCCAGAAGCTCGACGAAGGCGCGCACCTTGGCCGGCCTGAAGCGCGCCGGCGGAAAGACGGCATGGATGCCGCCGGTGGGCAAGGTCCAGTCGGCGAACATCCGCACCAGGCGCCCCTTGGCGATGTCATCATCGACGCTGTAGTCCGGGAAGATGCCGAGCCCGATGCCGGCCTGCACGCAGGCATGGACGCCGGGGCTCTTGTCGCAGCTGACGACCGGGTTGAGCTCGGCCAGCACCGTTTCGCCGGCTTTCGAGAACAGCCATTGGCCGATACCGCGGAGCTGGACATTGCCGACCCAGGGCAGCGACCTCGCCTGGCCGGGGGCCACATCCGGCGGCAGCCTGGCCGCAAGCTCCGGACTTGCGACGACGACCTGCCGGAAGCTCCCAAGGCGGCGCGCCAGATTGCTGGAATCGGCCAGCCAGCCGGCGCGGATGCCGAGATCGATCTGCTCGTCGACGAGATTGCTGACCGCGTCGTCGAAGATCGTCTCGACCCGCATCCTCGGATATTTCTTGAGGTAGGCGGCGATGGTCGGCGCCACGACCTTCTCGCCATAGTCGAGCGGCGCGGTCAGCCGCAGCATCCCGG
>NZ_RZOF01000290.1:0-8038 GCF_003998955.1 Mesorhizobium sp. M4B.F.Ca.ET.017.02.2.1
CTTCCAGCAGTTCGCCGCCGCCGATCACCGAATAGATCCAGTCGCGGCGCGGCAGGGCGGCAAGCGCACGAAGCGCATACTCGATGCCCTTCTTCTCGGTCAGACGGCAGACAGAGATGAATGACAGCGTGTCCCGCTCCCAGGACCGCCACCGGTACTCTATCTCGCCAGGCCGCACGCCCATATGGTGCACCACGACCTTCGCTGGCGGTGCCCCGACATCGATCAGGGCGTTGCTGAAAAAGGCATTCACCGGCATTTGGAGAACGCCTTCTTCGAAGACGGTCTTGTAGCGTGCAAGCGTATTGTCATGCATCGGCCCGCCGACATCATTGCCATGGAATATCGTCACCAGCGGTGCGGAAATCCTGCCCCGCTTGATGACGCGGGCGACGCGCAGGCCGTTGGTGCCGAAATGCGCAACGATGACGTCGGCCTTCCGCAATTTGTGCGCGTTGACGAGATCGAGGGCGGTCGAGAGCTTGTCCCACAGCCTGCCTGACCATTTCCTGAGGAGCGGTCGATAGCGGCCGAGGCTACCCCACCAGCACACGACCTTGCCGGGCAGCGCCTGCCAGCGCCGATCGTCGATATTGTGTTCCTTGCCGAAGGTCGTCTCGTTGCAGACGACGCCGACTTCCATGCCGTGTTCAAGGCATCCGGCTATCTGGTCGAGGACGAAAGTCTCGGACAATGAAGGAAACTTGTCCACCACGAAGCAAATCTTCATCGGCAGGATGCGCTCGCGCGGATATCGACCAGGCGCCCCGTTCCGCACGACCACGCGATGGGTCGGACAGGACGTGCGCAAACCTTGCGGGATGGCTGTAGGACATCATCTTCGAACGCGCCGGGAGCCGGTGTGCTCTCAATGACAGCCGGGCCGGAAACGTCGTGCCCGAGGCACAAGACATGCAGCATGAAACTCGACCGCTGTTAGGCCCACCCGCGGGCGACGTTAGTACAGGTCTTGTTGCACTGCAACATTTTTGCTGCAGCGTAGCAACATTTCCCGCAATTTCACGCCGCCGTTGAATCAATCACTGAGGCGCAGTGTCAGCCGGCAGGCTGCCCGTAAGGACCTTGGCAAAGCTGATTTGCCTGGTGGATTCATTTGCTGACCCTAGCGCGGCCAGTTGGGTAACGATCCGCGCAAAACGTTCATTCAGCTCATCTGCGTTGAACTCTTCCTCGACCTTGCGACGAGCGGCAAGTGCAACAGCTTCGCATTCCTTCGGGTGTTCGGCGACCCAGGCAAGTTTGCCGGCAAGCGTCGAAACATCCCGCTCGGGTGCGAGAAATCCTGTCTCCAGGTCCTGGATCAGCTCAGGGATCCCCGAGTGAACCGTGCTGACCGCAATCAGCCCGGCGGCCATGGCTTCCATAAGCGCGACCGGGATGCCCTCCATGTCCCCGTTGCTGGCGGTGACACTCGGCAGCAAAAAGAGATGCGCCGCGCGAAGCCGTCGTTTCACCTCCATGTGGGGAAGACTGCCAAGGAATGTTACGCGTCCCGTCAACCCCAGCTCCGCGGCCAGCCTCTCCAAATCCATCCGCAGTGGACCGTCCCCGATAATATCGTAGCGCCAGTCTATCTGCGGATGGGAGGCCGCGAGTGCGGCCAAGGCACGCAAGGCGAACTCGACGCCCTTCTTCTCCACCAGGCGGCAAACCGTTGTCACGATCAGCGGGGTGCCCTCCCACGATTCCCAGCGGTAGCTGATCTCGCGGGCATCGATTCCCATGTGGTGGACCGTAGTGCTCGCCGGGGACATGCCGGCTTCGAGAAGAAGCCCGCGGAAGAAATCGTTGACCGTCAGGTTCAAGGTCCCATGCTTGATGAGCCCAGCATATTGTGTTGCAAGCACTGCCTGCCGCGACGGGATGGCGACATCTGCGCCGTGAAAGATGGTTATGACCGGCGGCTTGAGGAACTTCCATTTCTTCAGCGCAGCAGGGTCTCTCGCCGTTCTGTCCGAAGTGAGCGACAATCACGTCACAGCGGTTCAGGCGGCGCGCAAAAACCATATCAAGAGCGGTCGAAACCTTGTATCGCAGGCCCGGCGGCAGCCGCCGTACGAATTCGCGGATTCCAGCGGCCCAACTCCACCAATGCCGGGTTCTGGCCAGCAGCGTCGCCATCGGCTCGCTTTGCCGGTCTATTCGGTCGTCACCTTTCATCCTGTCGCACACGACCTCGACCTCGAAGCCGCGCTCCAGCAGCCCAGCCATCTGGTCCGCAACGAAAGTTTCCGAGAGAAGTGGGAATTCGCCCACGACAAAGCCCACGCGCATCGCCCGCCTGCAAGGTTGGGACTTGGCCAGACCCCCAAGCGGTCCGCGTCGCGCAAGCCCTAATGTAGACGGACAGAATACACGTTGATTGCTGCGATGCCACAAGAATATTGCACTGCAACATCACAAACGAGATAGCCAGGCAATGCCTGGAACCGGGGGCATGAGGCCTTGCGCAACAGCCCGCGCCCGCGGCGCTAGCGAGGCCTATCTGCGAGCGCGGATCCGGCTAGTGCATGTCGCCCCCAGGACGGGTTTCAGGCGGCACGCTCCAGCCCGCTTCGCCTGGCATTGTCGAGGACATTAAGGAATGTCGCGAACTGTTTGTCCGGATTCATCTGCGGCCGTTCTGAAAACAACAGCGCCGCTGCTGAAAGCCGGTCGTACTCGGCCTTGTCGTTCCACAATTGCCTGATCGTCGCAACCCAGTCGGCGAGCGGAGCGTCGTAGTCGAGCACGACGCCACCGGCGCCGATCGCTTCCGGCAGCCCGCCGCGCCGGGACCCGACGACAGGGATGCCGCTGCAATGGGCCTCGGATGCTACCCTGCCCCAGGCCTCTTCCCATTTGCTGGGCGCAAGCAGAATCTTCGTGCGGCCGTAGACCGTCTTCATATCGCTGGTGCGGCTTTCCAGGGTGGCGTTGCCCAGCGGAGCAATGGTTCTTTCGATCTCAGCCCGGTGGTCGTCGTCAAGCATCCAGCTCTCGACGAACAGGAACGGAATTTCAGGGCATTCGCCGGCAATGCGGACCGCCAGTTCGAATCCCTTTTCGTTGTAGGGGTTGATCATCGTCACGAACTCGCGGGTCGTCGGCGTGCTGTAAGTTCCGGGATTGATGGTGGGCGGAATCACCGTCGAATCGATGCCGAATTTTTCCTTGTAGGTGCGGGCGGTGAACTCCGAATTGGCGATGTAGAGCGCCGAGCGCAGTTCGCGCAGGTCGCCAGCCAGTTCATGGAATTCGACATTCCTCAGATAGACAACCAGCGGCACGCCCAGCGCCTGCAGTTCCCTGCCAATCGGCACCGACTTGTGGCACTGGACCACCGCGACATCGGGCTTCAACCGTTCGACCGCGAAGCCCGCCGCCTCCCAGGGGAACCATGCCCGCACCACCGGGTAACCGGGAAAGGTGTCGATGACGGCGCGCTGGCGGAGCAGTTTCATCTTGGCGCGCGCCTTGAAGCCGAACATGCCGTCGCCGAACAGCGCCGCCAGGACCGAGGCCTCATGACCGTTTTCGCGCAGCTGCTCGACCAGATGGTGCGTGCTCGACTGAACACCGCCGCTGAATTGTGGCGTGTAGCCGTTGCCGCCTGCAAACAGAACTTTCATGGACCCTGGCTCCTTGTTGTGCCGCCCTGCCCTCACGCCGCCATCCTGCCGATGCTGAAATATTCGATGCCGTAGCGGGCGATGACCTTGGGATCGTAGAGGTTGCGGCCGTCGAAGATCACCGGCGTGGTCAGCGCATCCTTCAGCGCATCGAAGGAGGGCGCGCGGAAGCTCTTCCATTCGGTGCAGATCAACAGCGCGTCGGCGCCGCGCAGCGCCGCTTCCTTGGTGCCGCAGAGCAAAAGGTCGTCGCGCAGGCCGTAGATGGCCTGGCATTCCTGCATTGCCTCGGGATCGTAGGCCTGCACGTTGGCGCCGGCCTGCCACAGCGCCTCCATCAGCGTGCGCGCAGGCGCCTCGCGCATGTCGTCGGTGTTGGGCTTGAAGGCCAGGCCCCAGAGCGCGAAGGTCTTGCCCTTGAGGTTGCCCTTGAAATAGCGGTGCACCTTGTCGAACAGCACCGACTTCTGCTCGTTGTTGCGCTCCTCGACGGCGCGCAGCAGCTTGGCGTCGAACTTGACGCCTTCGGCGGTCTTGATCAGCGCGCGCACGTCCTTTGGAAAGCACGAGCCGCCATAGCCGAGGCCGGGATAGATGAAGTGGTAGCCGATGCGCGGATCGGAGCCGATGCCTTTGCGCACCTCCTCGATGTCGGCGCCCAGTTGCTCGGCCAGGTTGGCCATCTCGTTCATGAAGCTGATCTTGGTCGCCAGCATGCAATTGGCGGCGTATTTGGTGAACTCGGCGCTGCGCACGTCCATCACGATCATCTTCTCGTGGTTGCGGTTGAACGGCGCATAGAGTTCGCGCATCACCGCCTCTGTATCCTCGCTGGACGTGCCGACGATGATGCGATCGGGCTTCATGCAGTCGGCGACGGCCGAGCCTTCCTTGAGGAATTCCGGATTGGAGGCGACGTCGAAAGCGAGATCCTCGCGTCCTCTCGCCTTAAGCGTTTCGGCGATCCGGGCCTTGATCTTCTCGCAGGTGCCGACCGGCACCGTCGACTTGCCGACGACGATCTTGGGCGCCTCCATCTCGCGGCCGATGGCCTCGGCGACGGCGAGCACATATTTGAGATCGGCCGAACCGTCCTCGCCGGGCGGGGTGCCGACGGCGATCATTTGGATCTGGCCGTGCTTGACCGCGGCGACGGCGTCGGTGGTGAAGCGGATGCGGCCGGCCGCGTGGTTCTCCTTGACGAGCGCTTCGAGCCCGGGCTCGAAGATCGGGATCAGGCCCTGGTTGAGCCGCTCGACCTTTTTCTCGTCGATGTCGACGCACACCACCTGGTGCCCGACCTCCGCCAGCACCGCGGCCTGCACGAGGCCGACATAGCCAATTCCAAAGACGGTCAAATTCATTCGGTTTTGTTCCTGTTCAGGGCCGTCTTCGGTCCGGCCGGTTCAATGTTGCCTGGCCGTGATCCCCACGGCTGTTCCTGTTTGAGCGAACCTAAGGCCTGCGCGGCAAAATCGGTTCCTGGCTTTGCCGCGTCGACCTTGGGTTCGGATGATAACCCTAGTTGCTGTTGGCGCCGCTATTTATGCCGCACGCCAGCGATTCCTTGAACTGGCATGGTTCGCCCAATGCCGTGAACGCGACGCGCTCGACCTGCATTGTGACCTTGCGGCCAGGGTCCGAAAAGGGGCCCATCCAGTTGGTCAGCTTTTCGCTACCCCAGAGGCTGAAGAATATCTTCTGCGAATGGGTCGGCAATTCCGCGGGGTTGGTCACTTCCTGGACCAGCTTGCCGTTGACGTAGAAGCGCAAGCGCTCCTTTTCCCAGACAAAGCCGTAGTCGTTGAAGCCCTTGTCGGTGCCACCTTCGACATCGGCGAGCTTCTCGTTCTTCGGCTTGCCGGAAATGTAGGTGTTGACCTGGACCTTCGAGGTGTCCTTGGTCAGGACCTCGAAGTCGATCTCGTCCCAGGGCTGCTTGTCGGCGGGACCGATGTAGGAAAAGAAGGCGGCGTTGAGGCCGGATCCGGTGTCGGTCTTCATGCGCGCTTCGTAGGTGCCGTAGCCGTAGCGCTTCTTGGTCTGGACCTCGCCGCAGGCGAATTCGCGGTCCTTCACCTGGCGCTTCTCGAAACCGAGCGTCAGCACGCCGTCGGAAAGCTCGACCAGGCTCTTCGACCAGGTGCAATTCTGGTGGGGGCCGTTCGACCAGCCGTCGGAAACATACCAGCGCGAATGATCGAAACTGGTGAAATCATCGACGAATGACGGCGCGCTCTGCACGTCCTGCGCATGCGACGGATGCGGGGCTGCGACCAGGCTTGCGGCAACGGCCAGAAGAAGCGCGCCTGCCGAGCAGAACCGCCGCAGGGCCGCTTGCCGTTGTGACGGCATGGCATCGGCCGCGACGATGGGGGTAGTCTTCGGATATGCGTTCATACCAACTCACCTTTGTGCTGTCCGCCCCAACCCAAAAGTCACCAAATGGCCCGCCCGCGCGAGCCGCTTGAACCTCCGCCCCTAGAACTCCTTAACTGTGCCTCGTACCAAACCTGTGCCTGCGGCCCCGTGCTCGCGCCGTCAGCGTCCGCCTGCCGACTTGACGAAACCGGTCCGCGAATCGCGACCTTGCGCACTCTCGTCGACAATCGCGTCGATCGAATGACGCAGTTCCTTCATCACGCCGTTCTGGCGGGCAAGCTCGGCAATGCGCCGCTCGCAATTCAGGATCGACTTCGTCAATTCGCTGACTTCCGACGACTTGCCTGTCGACGCCGAACCGTTCTCCATCGCCTCGACCAGGAAAGCGGCATTCGTCGCCTTCGTCCGGTAGCGATTCTCAAGCCCGGTCTTCTCCGCCTCGATCTCGCCGGCGATCTGATCGAGCAGCCTTGCCAGACGATCGAAGCGCTGGAGATCGGTCTGCCGGTCCCGGGCCGGATCCCTGGATCTGAAGCCGAATATCGAAGCCATCCGGTTGGCCTTCCAAAATTGCTGCACCGCAACATACACTGCCATTCCGAGGACGAGTAAGCAACCTCGGAGTTTGGCAATGGCGATTTTTTCGCGTTTTGGCCCACCGCGGCGCTGCGGTCCGGCTTACTTTTCAACAGCTTGCGCGTTGGCGGCCATGAGGAAGCGCATCGGCGGCACCGGCCGCTTGGGGGCAAGGCCGGTCTGGCGAAACAGCGCCTCGAACTTGTCGGCGGCAACGCCCAGGACGATGGGCAAGAGGTTCGACTGGCTGGCCAGCGCGTAGGCGGCGGCCGATGCCAGACCGCGCTCGGCCTTCACGTCGAGGAAATTGCGCAGCCGGTATTTGTCGCGCACGTGACGCTCGTGCTTTCTCAGCGCCGCCTTGGACGTTTCCGGCAGGCTGTCGATCGCAAGCAGCGCCAGGTCCGCATCGGCCAGGCGCTTCAGATCCTGCGTCTTGTGGCGACCGCTGAGCGAATCGGCGCGCACGATGGCGCCGTAGCCGCAGGACCTGATGACCTTGAAGCGCGCGCCGCAGGCGACCGCCCGGGCATAGAGTTCATAGTCCTCGCCGAGGCGCAGCTTCTCGTCGTAACGCAGCCCGTGGCGATCGAGGAAGGCCCGGCTGATGACGGGCTTCAGGAAGCCAAGTTCGCCGCGCTGCACGCGGCGCCTGGAGATGTTGCCTTCGACGAAGCGCTCGAAGTCGAGGAACTCCGGATCGGCCGAAAAGGGCGGGGCGACGACCTTGGAGACGTCGGTGGCCGTATCGTCCCTGATCAGCATGATGTTGTCGGCGGCGAAATCCCAGTCGGCGCTGGCGAACAGCCTGCGAAAGCGGCCCTCGAGGAAGAAATCGTCGGCGTCGAGAATGCTGATGAACGGCGCGCTGGAGCCGGCAATCGCGGCGTTGCGGGCAAAGGACGGACCACGGTTGACGTCGAGACGCATGACCTTGAGCCTGTCGCTGCCGTCATCGGCGGCGCGCGCGACCTCGGCGGTGTCGTCGGTGGACGCGTCGTCGACGACGACGACTTCGGCCACCTCCGGTTCGCGCAGCGCCGAAGCGATGGCGGCCGGGATGGTCCGGGCGGCGTTGCGGGCGGCGATGATCACGCAAACCCGGGACATTGTGCTGGACATCAATTCACCTCTCGATTGAACGAGTTCTTCCAAATTTGCTGCCCCTTGATGCCCAAGACGTTCGTCACCGGCTGCCCGCCTCGCCGACTGCCGGCCGTTCGAAAATGCGCCGGCTGAGATCGGCCGAGGCTGCCCAGCCGGCCTCGGCCAGATAGCGCACCGGCGCGCGGCCGCACAATTCCCAAAGCACCGTGCGGCGCTGCGGCCAGCGCAACGACGACAGCCAGGGCGCGATCACCATGTGGAGCAGGTCGGCATTGTCGATGCGCGACAAGATCCGCGTGGCGCGCTCCGACAGCAGCGTGCCCGCTCCACCAAGCAGCACG
>NZ_RZOF01000291.1:0-8008 GCF_003998955.1 Mesorhizobium sp. M4B.F.Ca.ET.017.02.2.1
ATCTGCACCGCCGGCTATGAAGACCTGGCCGAGGCCAAGCCCGGCAAGGGCACCTGCATCCCGCCCTATTTCATCTTCCAGTTCCGCGTCGACGGCCATCCACGCAGCTGGGTGCAGGACACCGAGGAATGAACGCGCCGGCTGGAATCTTCAAGGCTTCTGCTTGCTGCCGGCGCTCTTGCCGTCGGAACTTTTCGAGCGCTCCTCGAAACGCGCCGCGCCCTTTTTCAGCGGACGGCCGGTCTCGGCTTCGGTCTTGCGCTCGTCTTTCGCCGCCGCCTGTCTCAGTCCCTTTGCGGCCTGCTTGCCCTTTGCGGTCGGTGCCTGTTCAACGCCCATCTCTTCCTCCCTGGCGCGGCTATCGCGCCGAAGAGCAACGTTCTGGACGTATCGGGGTTCCGGGGTTTCGCCCGCCAAGCACGGCGGCTGACGAGGCTCAGCGCGGCGCGATCATCGCCTTGCGGAAGGCTTCGAGCGTCTCGGCGCTGACATGGTGCTCGATGCCCTCGGCGTCGATGCGCGCCGTCTCGGCGCTGACGCCGAGCGAGCGCAGGAAGGCTTCCACGGTCTGGTGGCGGATGCGGCTTTCCTCCGCGACCTTGCGGCCGGCCTCCGTCAGGAACACGCCGCGATAGGGTTTCCGGGAAACCAGTCCGTCGGCGCAGAGCCTGGTCAGCATCTTCGCCACCGTCGGCTGGGCGACGCCGAGCCTGGCCGCGATGTCGACCTGCCGCGCCTCGTTGCCATCCTCGATGAGGTCGGCGATCAGCTCGACATAGTCCTCGACGAGCGCGCTGCGGCGCGCTTCGCGCGTCTGCCGGAAGCCCTCCGAATGGACATCGGCGTCCGGAAGCGGCTCTTCGCGTCGAACCGGTCTGTTCCTCAGCGCCAATGCGCGCTCCTCTAAACAACGTTGAATCGGGCCCGTAGTCATAGCACGGAGCCCGGCTGGTCTGGCCGTTTATTTGCATTCCGCGGCAGGCGCAACGGGGTCAGGAGCCTGGTCGCTCCGCCCGTTGGCGTCGTCGCAAAAGCATAAACAATGAAATATAGCCTATTGCATAATGTTGAGCCGTGGCATAGATAAGGGCCAACCTCGACCCTTTCCAGCGGAAATCCCTGATGTCCGACGCAGAAGCCGTATCCAGATCCGCGTGGCGTTTTGCCCGGCCTGACGAGGACGAACAGCCCAGCCTGCGTGAGGTCAACGCCTCCATCACCGTGCCGCAGACCGGCATCTGGTTCCGCCGCCTGTTCGCCTTCATGGGCCCGGGCTACATGGTTTCCGTCGGCTATATGGACCCGGGCAACTGGGCAACCGACCTCGCCGGCGGCGCCCAGTTCGGCTACACGCTGCTGTTCATAATCATGCTGTCGAACCTGATGGCGATCCTGCTGCAGGCGCTTGCCGCCCGGCTCGGTATCGCCACCGGCCGCGACCTCGCCCAGGCCTGCCGCGCCTACTATCCGCGCTCCGTCAACTTCCTGCTGTGGATCGCCTGCGAGTTGGCCATCATCGCCTGCGATCTCGCCGAGGTCATCGGCACGGCGATCGCGCTGCAGCTGCTGTTCGGCATCCCGCTGATCGGCGGCGCCATGCTTACCGCGCTCGATGCCTTCCTGGTACTGCTCCTGATGAACAAGGGCTTCCGCTATCTCGAAGCCTTCGTCATCGCACTTCTGATCATCATCTTCGGCTGTTTCGCCATCCAGATCTTCGCCGCCGCGCCGCCGGTCGGCTCGATCCTGCATTCGATGTTCGTGCCGTCGCCCGAGATCGTCACCAATCCGGCGATGCTCTACATTGCCATCGGCATCATCGGCGCCACCGTCATGCCGCACAATCTCTACCTGCACTCCTCGATCGTGCAGACCCGCGCCTATGAACGCACCGACCGGGGCAAGCGCGATGCGATCAAGTGGGCGACCACCGACTCGACCATCGCACTGGTCCTGGCGCTGTTCGTCAACGCCTCCATCCTGATCGTTTCGGCGGTGGCCTTCCATGGCACCGGCCATCAGGACGTCGCCGAGATCGGCCAGGCCTCCGAGCTCTTGTCGCCGCTGCTCGGCCTCGGCATCGCCTCGATCCTTTTCGCCGTGGCGTTGCTCGCCTCCGGCCTCAACTCAACGGTCACGGCGACGCTTGCCGGCCAGATCGTCATGGAAGGCTTCCTGCGCCTGCGCATCCCGCAATGGGCCCGCCGCCTCTTGACGCGCGGCATTGCCATCGTTCCGGTGGTGATAGTCACCGCGCTCTACGGCGAGAGGGGCACCGGCCAGCTGCTGGTGTTCAGCCAGGTGATCCTGTCGATGCAGTTGCCCTTCGCGGTCATTCCGCTGGTGCAGTTCGTCTCCGACAAGAACAAGATGGGCAATTTCGCCATCCCGCGCGCGGTCGCCATGCTCGCCTGGGTCGTCGCTGCCGTCATCCTGGTGCTCAATTTCAAGCTGCTCTACGACACCATCGCCGGCTTCGGCTGAGAACAATGCACGTCGCCCAAGAGTGCGCTGCGGTTTGGGACGACGACATGCATGAAAGCAAGCGACTTGAGGCGTGCCGCCTGAATTCCTCCAGGCGCGGCACGCCCGGGGACCCGCGCCACCGCGACAAATCCGCGGGCCGCGCTATCTTCTCAAGCCACCATGACCGGAACCGCCGAGGCCCGCCAATTCTACGCCCGACTGATGGCCGCCCATGCCGGCTCGGCCGATCCGCGCCTCGAGGAGGCCTTCGCCACGGTGCCGCGCGAGGCCTTTCTCGGGCCAGGGCCGTGGACCGTCGTCGCCGGTGACGGCAGGGTCGAGACGCCGACCGCAGATCCCTCCCACATCTACCAGAACGTGCTGGTGGCGCTCGATGCCGACAAGGGCATCAACAATGGCGAGCCCATCCTGCACGCCATGTGGATCGGCAAGGTCGCGCCCAAGCCAGGGGAGGTCGTCACCCATATCGGCGCCGGCACCGGCTATTACACCGCGCTGCTGGCGAAGCTGGTCGCGCCCGGCGCGGTCATCGCCTTCGAGCTTGACGCAGCACTTGCCGCCCGGGCCGAGGAGAACCTCGCCGCCTTTGGCAACGTGACCGTCATCCACGGCAATGCCGTCGCGAGCCCGCTGCCGCCGTCCGACATCGTCTATGTCAATGCCGGCGTGGCAGCGCCTCCGGCCGCCTGGCTGAAGGCGCTGAAGCCGGGCGGCCGCATGGTCTTCCCATGGCGCCCTGCCGAACGCGTCGCGCTGGCCGTGCTGGTGACCAGCACGGAATCCGGCTTTGCCTGCCGCCCGTTCATGGGCTCGTGGTTCATCCCTTGCGTCGGCGCATCGACCACGGACCTCTCAGCGAAAATCCCCGATCGCGAAAAGGCGGCGCGCAGCCGCTCGATCTGGCTGATCAGCGACAAGGCGCCGGACCGCACCGCCACTGCCATCATCGGCGACGTCTGGTTTTCGTCGCGAGGCGTCGACGGCAGCGGGGACGAGCGCGCTGAGCGGCAGAATCTTTTGCGGCCGCTGTCGGGCCGACGCCCGTCCAGGCGTCCTTAGAGCAATTCCAGGAAAAGTGCGCAGCGGTTTTCCGGTCGGAATGCGTCAAAACAAATACTTAGAGCGGATCAGCGATTCCATGAAACGCCGAGCCGCTCTTGGCCAAAATCCGGCCCCGACGGCGCGGATCACGAAAAGGGAGAGTTCCAATGAGGAAGATCATCGCTGCCACATTCGTCAGCCTCGACGGCGTCATGCAGGCGCCCGGCGGTCCGGAAGAGGATCCGGTTGGCGGCTTCAAGTTCGGCGGCTGGACGTTCCACTATTTCGACGAGGTGGCCGGCGTGGCCATGGAGGACCTGTTTTCCAAACCCTTCGCCCTGCTGCTCGGCCGCCGAACCTACGACATCTTCGCCGCCTATTGGCCGTACCAGAAGGATCAGATCGCAGATGCCTTCAACCCTGCGACCAAATATGTGGCGACGCACCGCCCGGATTCGCTGACCTGGGAAAACACCGAGCCGCTTGGGTCCGATGTCGTCGCAAGGCTCGGGCAGCTCAAGCAGGAAGACGGACCCGACCTGCTCATCCAGGGATCGGGCAACCTGATCCAGACGCTGCTCGCCAACGGGCTGATCGATGAGATCAAGCTGATGACCTTCCCGCTGCTGCTGGGCAAGGGCAAGCGGCTGTTCGGTGACAATGCGATGCCGGCCGCCTCAAGCTCGTCAAGTCACAGGCCACCACCACCGGCGTCATCATGGCGACCTATGAGCGCGGCGGCGAGGTCCGCACTGGCTCCTTTGCTCAGCAGGAGCCTTCCGAGGCGGAGATCGAACGGCGCAGGAACTGGAAGTAGCCAAGCGAACGGAGAGTGGCATCACCTCGCGGGCCACTCTCCGGCCGCCTCATCGTCTGAGAAATTCGCAACCAACGACCAGACGCAGCCTTGCCTCGGGCAATCACCAGGAGCCTGCCAATGACCCCAACCATCACCGCCTTTGAACGCTCGCCCGACGGCGGCAGGGGACAGGCGCGCGACATGCGTGTGCGCTGGGCACTTGAGGAGGTAGGTCAACCTTATGAGGTCCGTCTCGTTTCGTTCAACGGGATGAAAGAACCGGCGCATCTTGCGCGTCACCCGTTCGGGCAGATTCCGACCTATGAGGAGGGCGATCTCGTGCTGTTCGAATCTGGATCGATCGTTTTCCACATCGCGGAGCGCCATGCAGGCCTGCTGCCCGAGGACGCAAATGCCCGGGCACGCGCGATCACCTGGATGTTCGCGGCGCTCAACACGATGGAGCCGCCCATAATGGAGCGCGCAACTGCCGTCATTCTGGAGCGCGATGCCGCGTGGCATGAGCAGCGCCTGCCCCTGGTCGACGATCGCATCCGCAAGTGGCTGGCCGATCTCTCCCGTTGTCTTGGCGATGCCGACTGGCTCGACGGTGCATTCAGCGCCGGCGACCTGATCATGGTCGGAGTGCTGCGCCGGTTGAACAGATCGGCATTGCTGGACGAATACCCGAATCTGTCCGTTTATGTTGGGCGCGCCGAGGCGCGGCCGGCCTTCAAGCGCGCCTTCGCCGCTCAATTGGCGGTCGCCACCGCGGCGGGACGGGCTGACAAAGTCCCGGCCGCTTCGCGATCTCTGCCTGCCCCGGCGACGGCGACGTTCAAGCCGCCTGACGATAGCGGGCAAGACCCTGGCGGATGTGCGTCGCGAAGGCTTGTGCCGCCGGTCCGACGGCATGCTTCGGCAGAAACAGGTTGATCGAAAAATTCGGCAAGGCCGGCAGATTCGTGTCGAGGGACAGGATGTCGAGATCGGCGGGCACGGTCGATGCCAGCCAGGTGGTGACGGCAAGGTCGGAACGGACCGTAGCGGTCGTGGCATCGATGTTGCCGTTCTCGAACACAGTGCGCCAGTCGAGCCCATGCGCGCCGAGGGCAGCGAGCACTGACGGACGAAACGCGCAGGTGTCGGCCACCATCGACACCGGCAGCGGGCGCTTCAGGCGTGCCGAGCCGCCTCTCGCTCCGACCCAGACCAGCCGGTCGACGAGCAGGCATTCGCCGGCGGTGGGGCCGGCTCGTTCCTCGATGATGGCGAGATCGATCGTTCCGGCCGCAAGCGCCGCCGCAAGCTCCGGCGAGGATGCGCAGACCAGCGAAATCTCGACCTGCGGATGGGCTTCGGCGTAGGCTTTCAGCACCGGCGCAAGCAACGTGCCGACAAGGTCGTAAGGCACGCCGAGTCGTACCCTGCCCGCGACTGCGCTGCCGGCCATCTCGGCCCAGATCTCGTCGTTGAGCGAGAGCAGGCGCTTGCCCTTGCCGAACAGGTGCTCGCCGGCGCGGGTCAGCCGCAAGCCGCGCCGGTCACGCTCGAACAGGCTGCAGCCGAGAACGTCCTCCAGCCGCTTGATTTGCTGGCTGACGGCACCTTGGGTCAGATTGAGCGCATTGGCCGCCGCCGTCATGCTGGCCCTGTCGGCGACGGTGACGAAGGTTCGGATCAACGCGGTGTCGAGATTGCGGATCATTTTGGTATTATAGATTCTAATGCAAATCATATCAAACATTGCATTTACTGATGCCAAGCGCGCTTTAGCATGCAAGTTCCCGCGCAAGGAGCCTGCATGCCCGAAACCCTCCTTCCCCTCGTGCTGTTCGCGCTCATCTCCACCTCGACGCCCGGCATCGCCACGACGCTGTCGACGGCCTCCGGCGCGCAGTTTGGCTTTCGCCGCTCCGTGCCGCTGATGGCCGGCAGCGCCGCCGGCCTGGCCACGGTGGCGGCGGCCGGTGCCGCCGGGCTTGCCGGGCTGCTCGCCGCCGTGCCGTCCTTGCAGCTGGCGATGAAGATCGCGGGCTCGCTCTATCTGATCTGGCTGGCAGTCAAGATCGGCCGCAGCGGCCCGCCCAATCTCGACGTGTCCATGGCCAGGCCGAACAGCTTTTTCGGCGGCGCCGGCATTCAGTGGATGAACCCCAAGGGCTGGGCGATGGGGCTGGGCGCCGCGGCATCCTTCGCAGCGCTTGCCGACGGACCCTTGCGGCTCGCCCTGCTGCTCGGCGCGGTGTTCGGCCTTGCCGCGGCGTTCTCGCTGTCGCTGTGGTGCGTGGCCGGCACGCTGCTTGCCCGGCTGCTCAAGACCGAGCGGCAGTGGCGCGCCCTCAACATCGTGCTTGGCCTGCTGCTGGCCGCCTCGATCCTGCAGATGTGGCGGCCAGTCTAAGCAATTCCAGGAAACGTGCGCAGCGGTTTCCGTCCGGAATTGGGTAAAACAACACTCAGGCTGGCCGCCAGACGACTGGGACTTAGACCGCGTAGCGCGTCGCCGGCTTGCCGGCAAACAGGCTGCCGTAGAACTGGTCCCGCGCGCCGAGATAGGTGTCCAGACCGGCCGGATCCGCAAGTCCGGGCGCGGTGACGGTCTCGCCCTGGGCAAGGCCGGCAAGGGCGGCGTCGACCAGGTCGTCGGCGCTCATCACCCAGTCCTGGTTGATCCTGTCGAGGCTAATGCCGGAGACGTCCCAGAACTCGGTGCGGATCGGTCCGGGCAGCACGACCTGCGCCCTCACCGCGGTTCCGGCGACCTCCTTCTGCAGCGCTTCGGTGAAGTTGACGACATAGGCCTTGGTGCCGCTGTAGATGCCACCGACCGCGATGCCGTAGGCGACCACCGAGGCGATGTTGACGATGGCGCCGCGATTGCGCGCCAGCAGCCCCGGCAGCGCCGCGCGGGTCAAACGCGTCAAGGCAATGACGTTGACCTTGATCATGCTCTCGGCCGCGTCGGCATCGGCGTCGGCGACCGTCTCGATGCCGCCCATGCCGGCATTGTTGATCAGCAGCGTCACGCTCTCGTCCGTCGCGATCGCCTGCTCGACCCGGCGCAGGTCGGCATCGTCGGCGAGATCGGCGACGATCGTCGTGACCTTGCGGCCATAGGCATAGGCCAGCCTGTCCGCCACCTCCTGCAGCCGGTCGGCGCGCCGCGCCACCAGCACCAGATCGTAGCCCTGCCCGGCCAGCCGGTCGGCATAGACCGCGCCGATGCCCGACGAGGCGCCGGTGATCACGGCCGTGCCCTTGTTGTCCTTCGTGCTCATTGTCCTGTTCCTTTGTTCGCTTCGCTTTGGTTCGGCGACGACGATCGCGTCCCCGCCGGCACGTCCAATTTCAATTAGTGGCATATGCCACTTTTGCCGAAATAGGTATATGCCACTATCTTGTCAACGGCGGCGGCAAAAACTATTTTTGCGGCAGGCCGGCGCAGCTTTTCGCCGCCAAGGAGCGAACATGACCGAAGCTCAAAAGCCAGGATTCAGCCGCTGCAACAACGCCACGCTGCGGCGTGCCGCGCGCAGCCTCGGCCGCTTCTATGATGACGCGCTGGCGCCATCGGGCCTGAAGGGCACGCAGTTCGGCCTGCTCTTTCAGATCCATGTCAGCAGCGAGCCGGCGATGGGCACCATCGCCGGCTCGCTGCTGACATGGATCTGAAAGAGC